>NZ_JBFTKP010000006.1:0-279636 GCF_056396005.1 Allobosea sp. 05T439
TCTCAGGGCGAGGCCGCGTAGCCAGCCAGGCTGGACGGTGTCGGCCAATGTGGATCGCCACGCGACCGCGCGATCAGAGCGGCCGAACGATGATCTGCGCCAAAATCCAGTTGACTGAGACGGCCCCGTTACCGAAGTCCTGAGCCTAGTCTTCGCGTCGGCGGCGCGCTTCGGGCAGCCAGCGCCGGGCCCCGCATCGCAGCATCCGCAATCCGACCTTTGGCGGCGCAGCCCAATGATGAATTGGCCCGCCGCGGCGCGATCGGCTGGCTTGCCTTGCCGTGAAGCGAGAATCGGGTCGGCGTGGTTGGTCCGACAACCGAGCAAAACGAGGGACGCTGGTCGAGGCCGCATGCCTTCCAGACGAAACAACTCTTCCCTGTCGGTTCCTCGCTTGCTACTGGGCTAAAGTGGACTTATTTTGGTCTGGTCACGAGGGGCTATCCATGGCGACTGAAGACGTCAGCGCGCGCTTTCGAGAACTTGATGCCTGGGGCGACCTCGACATCCTCAAGGCGCTTTACGAAGGCCAGCTTGCAGCGGTCGCCACCATCGCGTCGTCCTTGCCGGCGATTGCGGAAGCCGTTGCCGCGGCCGTGCCGCGCCTCGAGGCCGGTGGCCGCCTGATCTATGCAGGTGCCGGCACCTCGGGCCGCATCGGCGTGCAGGACGGCGCGGAACTGACCCCGACCTTCGACTGGCCGGAAGAGCGGTTGGCCTTCGCCATCGCTGGCGGCGACGAGGCGATCCTCCACGCCGTCGAGAATGCCGAGGATTCGGTTGATGACGGCGCGGGCGCGATGCGCCGCACCGATGTCGGGCCGAACGACGTCGTGATCGGTCTCGCTGCCAGCGGCCGCACGCCTTACACGCTCGCCGCCATCGGGGAAGCCAAGGCGCGTGGCGCCCTGACCATCGGCGTCGCCAATAACCGCGGCTCGGCACTGCTGCGCACGGCGGATCTCGGCATCCTCACCGAAACCGGGGAAGAGGTCGTTGCCGGCTCCACCCGGATGAAGGCCGGAACCGCCCAGAAGATCGTGCTCAACCTGTTCTCGACGCTGCTGATGATTCGTCTCGGCCGGGTCTATCGCGGCCTGATGGTCCATATGCGCGCGACCAATGCCAAGCTCCGGCTGCGGGCGGCGCAGATGGTCGAGATGATCACCGGATGCGGCATGGAGGCCGCCGCCCGCCATCTCGACCGCGCCGGCGGCGATGTGAAGCGCGCCGTGCTGCTTGCAAGCGGCGCCGAGGCTGCCTTGGCCGAGAGCTTGCTCGCTCGCCATCATGGCAATCTGCGCCTGGCCCTGTTCGATCTCGGCGTCGGGACGAACGGCCCGGCCAAGGCGCCTCCAAGGGCGGCCCGGTGAGCGAAACCTCACCCGGGCGCGGTCCGCGGCGTCCGCGCGAGGGCGCGTCCGACGCTGCCCCCGAAGCGATGCCGGCCAAGCAGCAGGCGATCCTTCAGGCGCTCGCCGGAGACGACCCGACGCCACGTTATCTCAGGCTCGCCGGCGCTCTGTCCCGGCTGATCGAGACCGAGGTCTTCCTTCCCGGCGATGCCGTTCCCTCCGAGCGCGACCTCGCCCAGCTGACCGGCTATGCCCGGGTCACCGTGCGCAATGCCATCGACGAGCTCATTCGCAGCGGCGCGTTGTCGCGACGGCATGGCTCGGGCACCTTCGTCGCCTCGCGTATGGAGCAGCCGCTCTCGGTCCTGGCGAGTTTCTCGACCGATATCGAGAACCGCGGCGGCCGGCCGGGCTCGATCTGGCTGTCGAAGGAGCTGGCGCGGCCGAAGCCGCAGGAATCGATGGCGCTGGGTCTCGGACCGAGCGACGCTGTCGTCCGGTTGATCCGGGTCAGAACGGCGGATGGAGAGCCGCTGGCGATCGAATGCGCCGTCGTGCCCGCCACCATCCTGCCGTCGCCGGATCTGATCGAAACCTCGCTCTACGCCGCGCTCGCGCAGAGGGGGGCAGCACCTGCCCATGGCGTGCAGCGCATCCATGCCGGCCTCGCGACGGCGGATGAGGCAAAGCATCTCGGCATTCCGGCAGGCAGCGCGCTGCTCAGGATCGAGCGCCGTGCGTTTCTCGGCAATGGCAAGCCGGTCGAGTTCACGCTCTCCGCCTATCGCGGCGATCGCTATGATTTTGTCGCGACCTTGAAGGGCGAAGCGATGGGGCCGCAATCGTGACACTGCAGGATCGAAACCCCTCCCGCATGTCAGCCGAGATCGCTGAAATCCCCGAGGCCGCGACGCGGCTTCTGCAGGAGGGGCAAGGCGAGATTGCGCGCGTCGCCGATGCGCTGCAGATGTCGCGCGTCAGCCATGTCGTCGTCAGCGGCCGGGGCAGTTCCGGCCATGCAGGCACGCATCTGCGCTATCTCATCGAGACCCGCCTGGGCTTGAGCTCTGCGGCGGCGGCCCCTTCGGTGGTGACGCGCTATGGCGCAAGCCCGCGTCTCAGGGAGGCGCTCTATATCCTGATCTCGCAGTCTGGCCGCAGCCCCGATCTGGTGGCGGCGGCCGAGCAGGCGACAGAGGCCGGGGCGCAAACGGTCGCCATCGTCAATGATCCCGATTCCCCTGCCGCTCGGGCCTGCCGCCATGTCATCCCGATCGCGGCAGGTCCCGAGCTCGCCGTGGCCGCAACAAAGACCGTTGTGAACACGATGCTGGCCGGCATGCTGCTGGTCGCGCGTCTGAGCAGGGACGCTGCGCTCGCGACATCTGCGCAATCGGCTCCCGAACGTCTTGCCCAGGCGCTCACCCTCGACTGGTCGGCCTGGGCGCGCCGGCTGTCCGATGCACCGGCGGGTTTCGTCATCGGGCGCGGTCTGACGCTGGGACCAGCGCGCGAGGCCGCGCTCAAGGCGGCCGAGGTCCTGGGCGTGCCCGTGCTGGCGTTCAGCTCGGCGGAAGTCCTGCACGGACCCAAGGCCGCGATCCGGAGCGAGCATCCGATCCTCGGCCTCAATGCCGGTGGTGAGGTTTCGGAGAGCATCGAGGAGGCCCTGGCGACGCTTCGTCACGAGGGGGCGTCGATCTTCTCGGGAAGCGGACTGCGGCCGACACTCCCGGGACTGGCAGCGGGCGACCCGGCGCTCGACGCGATCGCGCTGCTGGTGCCCGTCTATCGCGCGCTGGAAGCCGAGGCGGTGCGGCTTGGCCGCGATGTCGACCGTCCACCGGGGTTGGTCAAGGTCACGGAGACGCTGTGATGGCAGCGCGGCGGCAGGGCTGGCGTGCGCGGCGCCTGTTCGATGGCGAGCGGATCTGGCCGGATCGCCTCGTCATCGCCGAGGATGGGATCGTCACCGAGATGCTGCCGTCAAGCGCGCAGCCGCACTGCGTGATCGAGGAACTGCCGGATGACGGCGTGCTCGCGCCGGGCTTCATCGATGTTCAGGTCAATGGCGGTGGCGGCGTCATGCTGAACGATACACTGAGCTGCGACGGCATAGCTGCGATCAGCGCTGCCCATGCCCGCTTCGGCACGCGGTTCCTGCTGCCGACCCTCATCAGCGCCAGCAGGGCAGATATCGCGAAGGCCATCGCAGCCGCACGCGAAGCGATTGCGCGCGCTGTGCCGGGCGTTCTCGGCATTCACATCGAGGGCCCCTTCATCAATCCCGAACGTCGTGGCGCGCATCTGGTCGCCAATCTCCTGCGGCCCGAGCCGGAGGATGTCGATCTGTTGACGTCGCTCGGCGCCGCTGGCGTGACACTGGTGACGCTCGCGCCCGAATGCGTGCCTTCCGGCTTCATCCGCGCGCTGGTCGCGCGTGGCGTCAAGGTCTGCGCGGGCCATTCCAACGCGAGCGCGGCTGAGATGGCGGCGGCCCATGCCGAGGGCCTGAGCGGTGCCACCCATTTGTTCAACGCCATGTCGCAGCTCGGCTCGCGCGAGCCGGGCGTGGTCGGTTCCGTGATGTCGGGCATGGGGTTGACCGCGGGCATCATCGCGGACGGGCACCATGTCGCCTGGCCGTCCTTTCAGGCTGCGTTTCGCGCGATCGGGCCGGACAGGATGATGCTTGTCACCGACGCGATGGCGACGATCGGCGCCGACGGGGATGCCTTCGAACTCTTCGGCGAGACGATTCATGTCAGCGGCGGCCGGCTCGTCAATGCCGAGGGCCGCCTCGCAGGCGCTCATCTCGACATGAATGCCGCGATTCTCAATGCCTATCGGCACGGCGGCGCGACGCTTGAGCAGGCCTTGGCGATGGCGAGCGCAACGCCTGCGGCCTATCTCGGCCTATCCACCAGCCATGGCCGGATCGCGCCGGGGCGGCGGGCGGAATTCTCCGTGCTGCGCACCGGCGGCTAGTTCCGCAGAGCGGATATCGTATCCTGCCGGAGGGCTTGGCCTTCTGTGATCGCGTCGGCTTCCCCGACGATCGCAATCCGCTCTTCGGGCCGATGGTTGGCGCCATCGGCTCAGGTGAGCCTGTTCCTGAACATCCAGGCGGCGAAGGGCAGGGTCACGGCGGCAATGGCGACGAGCGCCAGCATCTCCGGCAAGAGCTGCCTGATTCCGGCACCCTCCAGATAGATTTGATGCGTGATGCTGATGGCGTAGCGCAGCGGGTTGATCAGGGTGAAGTACTGCAGGATCTCGGGCATGTTGCCGATCGGCGCCGTCAGGCCCGAGAGCAGCATGAACGGCATCAGCAGCACGAATGAGCCGATCATTGCCTGCTGCATATTGCCCGCGATGGACGAGATGAAGAGGCCGATCCCGACCGATGCCGAGAGGAACAGGAAGAGGCCGAGATAGAGCATCGCAAAACTGCCGGAGAACGGGATCTGGAACCAGAGTTGCGCCACCAGCAGAATCAGCGTCGACTGGGTGAGCCCGATCAGCATGGCGGGGACTGCCTTGCCGACCATGATCTCCGAGGGCCGGAACGGCGTCACCAGCAACTGATCGAATGTGCCTTCCTCGCGCTCTCGCGCCACCGACATCGCAGTCAGCATCATCGTCATCATCATGGTGATGGTGCCGATCAGGGCCGGAACCATGTACCAGCGCGTTTCGAGGGTGGGGTTGTACCAGGCCCGTGTGGTCATGCGAACGGGTGGGCCGGGCTGGCCGTGCGAACTCTGCCAGTCGGCTCCAAAGCCGGTGACGATCTGGCTGACATAGGTTTGGGCGGTACCCGCGGTGTTTGAGTTGCGCCCGTCGGCGATGACTTGCACGGCGGGCGCGGTCCCCGCCTGCAGACCGCGCTCGAAATCGTAGGGAATGGTGATCACCAGCAAGGCGCGCTGGTCGTTGATGATGTCGGCGATCTGGCGCTCGACGTCGAGCGTGGCGACCCGCGTGAAGGTGCCGGAACCGTCCAGGCGCGCGATCAGTGCGCGCGAGACGGCGCTTCGATCGTGGTCGAGCAGTGCATAGGACACGTTGTTGAGGTCATAGGTCGCGGCATAGCCGAAGATCAGGCACTGCAGGACCGGTGGGGCGATCAGGGAGATGCGGCTCTTCGGATCCTTCAGGATCGCGAGCAGTTCCTTGCGGATTAGGGCGAGGATGCGCAGCAGCGTGTCGAGCATGGCCCACCTCACACGATGGTCTTGCGCGTCGCGCGTATCGCAAGCGCGATCAGCACTGCGGCCATGACGGCCAGCACCGCAGCATTCGGCAGGATTACCGGCCAGATGTCCCCGGCGAGGAACAGGGTCTGCAGAACGCTGACGAAATAGCGCGCCGGGAAGATATGCGTGATCACCTGGATCGCGACCGGCATGCTGCGGATGTCGAACATGAAGCCGGACAGCATCATCGCCGGGAGAAAGGTGGCGATGATCGTGATCTGGCTCGCGACGAACTGGCTCTTGGTCAGTGAGGAGATCAACAGGCCGATGCCGAGCGCGACAATCAGATAGAGCATCGACACGGCAACGAGCAGCCCGAGCGAGCCTCTGATCGGCACGCCGAAGAGCAGCTTGGCACCAAGGATCGAGAGGGCGAGCCCGATCATGCCGAGGATGAAATAGGGCACGGTCTTGCCAAGCAGGATCTCGCCGGGACGCACGGGCGTGACGAACAGCGCCTCGAAGGTTCCGCGCTCCCATTCCCGCGCAACGACAAGCGCGGTCAGCAGCGCACCGATCAGCGTCATCACCAGCACGATCAGGCCGGGAACCAGGAAGTAGCTGCTGTTATTGGCATCGTTGAACCAGAGCCGGCTCTCGATCGAGACTGGCGGACCGGCGATGATGCGGCCCATCGCGGCCTCGCGCGCCATCCAGGTTGCAACGGCACCCTGAGCATAGCCGAGCGAGATGCGGGCGGTATTGGCGTCGGTGCCATGGACCAGCACCTGGATCTCGGCCGTGCCCTGCTCCATCCGGCGCGCGAAATCGGGCGGTATGCGGACAATGGCGTGGACGCGCTTGTCGAGCATCATCCGCTCGGCCTCGGCCATGGTCTTGACCTGCACCGCGTTGAAATAGTCGGAGAGTTCGAAACTCGACGCCGCGCCGCGCGCCTCGGCCGAGATGTCCTCCATGACGATCGCGACCGGGACGTTCTTGACGTCGAAGGAAAGCCCGTAGCCGAAGAGCACGAGCAGCAGCATCGGCATGATCACGCCGATCGCGATGCTGCTCGGGTCGCGCACGACCTGCCAGCCCTCCTTCCGGATCAGCGCCGCGATGCGGCGCAGCCTTGCCATTCCGCCGGTCTGTGAGGTCACGGCGGTCATGCTGCGGGCCTCTGCTCGGCACGCCCGTCACGCGACGTCTCGACGATGGCGATGAAGGCATCTTCCATCGTCGGTTGGCGTCCGTCCTGGGCCGTGGCATGGGCCCTGATCTCGGCCGGCGTGCCTTCTGCCAGGCTGCGTCCGGCATCGAGGATGATGATCCGGTCGCAATATTCTGCTTCCTCCATGAAATGCGTGGTCACGATCACGGTGACGCCCTGCTCGGAGAGCGCCGTGATCCGGCCCCAGAATTCGCGCCGCGCGATCGGATCGGCGCCGCTCGTCGCCTCATCGAGGAAGAGGATGTCCGGCTCGTGCAGCAGGGCGGTGCCCATCGCGAGGCGCTGCTTGAAGCCGCCCGGCAATTGCCCGCTCGGCAGCCGGGAGAAGGCATCGAGCTCGAATTGCTGCTTCGCCCAGGTGATCCGGTCCGCCTTGCGCCTCCCACGCAGCCCATAGGCACTGGCGAAGAAATCGAGATTCTCGTCGACGCTCAACTGGCCGTAGAGCGAGAATTTCTGGGCGACGTAGCCGAGCCTGCGCCGCGCCTCGGCACGAGATGTCCGCAAATCCGCGCCAGCGACACGCAGCGCGCCGTGCGAGGCTGGCAGCAGCCCGCAGAGCATCCGGAACGTGGTGCTCTTGCCGGCGCCGTTGGGGCCGAGAAGCCCGTAGATCTCGCCGCTCCGAACCTCGAAGCTGACATGATCGACAGCGGTGAAATCGCCGAAGGTGCGGACGAGGTCACGCACCTCGACCGCCATGGCGCCGGAACCCGGGGAGGTGGGCTGGTCGAGCGTCATGGCACTGCTGCGTGTGCGCTCGGCGACGGCAGCAAACAGCACCATGAACCCGTCCTCGAAACGTGGCGGCACGCGGCGATGCCGAAGCGTGCCGTCGCCGAGGGGCAGGGCGCCCGTTTCGCTCGGAGCTGCGAGCACGACGCGGACTTGCCCGGCTTCGGGCACGGCATCGATGACGCCGTCCTGCTGAAACAAGCGTGCCTGCAGCGAACGTGCCGGCATTCCCTTGGGCGTCTCGATGATGAAGGTGCGGCCTTCAGCTTTCGCCGTGATCTCGCTCGGCGTGCCCTGCGACAGCACCTTTCCGGCATGCATGACGACTGCATGGTMGCAGAGCTCGGCCTCGTCGAGATAGGAGGTGCTGACGATGACGGTGAGCCCATCCTCGCGCACCAGCTTGAGCACGATCGCCCAGAGCTCGCGCCGCGACAGTGGGTCGACGCCGACGGTCGGCTCGTCCAGCAGCAGTAGTTCGGGAGCACGGACGAGGGTGCAGGCGAGCCCCAGTTTCTGCTTCATGCCGCCGGACAGCTTCCCGGCCAGCCGCTCGCGAAAACGCCCGAGCTGGGTCATCTCGAAGAGGCGAGGGTAGATGTGCTCGCGTTGGTCGGCACCGACGCCGTGCAGATCGGCATAGAGATCGAGGTTCTCCTGGACGCTCAGATCCTCATAGAGCCCGAATTTCTGCGGCATGTAGCCGATGCGGTCCTGTACGGCCTGGGGATCGTCAGCGACGACAATGCCGAGAACGTCGAGCATACCCTCATCGGGTTTCATCAACCCGGCGATCAGCCGTAGCAATGTGGTCTTGCCGGCACCGTCGGGGCCGACGAGGGCGGTCAGCGTGCCTTCCCTGGCTTCGAAGGAGACATCGTCGAGTGCCTTGACGGTTTCGCCGGTGGCCCGGCGGAACGTCTTGTGGAGGGTCCGCGCCGTGACGGGTGAAACGGGCGCGGCGGGGGTCATGGCTTGGTCTTCCCGGTCTCGGGTACAGCAGCGCTGTTTGCGACCGCAGCCTCGGCTCCCGGCAACATCTTGATGGTGGCTGGCATGCCGAGGCGCAGCCTGTCCTGCGGGTCCTCGACGAAGACACGCATCTCGTAGACGAGGCTCGTGCGCAGATCCTCGGTCTGCACCGTTTTCGGGGTGAACTCGGCGACGGGTGAGATGAAGCCGATCCAGCCTTCGAGCGGCTGGTTCGGAAAGCTGTCCGTGGTGACCTGCATCCGCATGCCAGAGCGGACCTGTCCGAGCTTCGGCTCAGCCACATAGGTCCGCACCCATTTCGTGCCGGTCATGGCCAGTGAAAGCACCGGGCGGCTGGGCGAGGCCATCTCGCCGGGTTCCATCAGCCGCGAGCGAACCACGCCGTCGAAGGGAGCAAGCAGCTGCGCATCGACCAATTGGCGCCGGGCGAGCGCAAGCTGCGCCTGGTTGCCGCGGAGCTGTGCCTCTGCCTGCGCGATGTCCTCCGAGCGCGGGCCGGCGAGAGAAAGGTCGAGGGCGCTCTTTGCGACATCGAGCTTTGCCTTGGAGGTCTCGGCAAGAGCCTTGGCGGCATCGAGGTCCTGCTGGCTGACGGCATTCGCGGACAGGGCGCGCCGCCGCTCATATTGCGCGGCGGCGTTGACCGAATCCGCCCTGGCCGATTCCAGGTTGGCGCGGGCCTGGGCGATCTCCTCGGGGCGAGAGCCGTTGCGCAATCGATCGAGTGCGGCCTTCTGGGCCCCGACAATCGCTTCCATCTGGTCGATCTGCGGTTGCAGGCGGCTCGTATCCAGCTTCGCAAGGACCTGGCCGCTGCGAACGACATTGCCCTCCTCGACAAGGATCGCGGCGATGCGTTCGCTGCCGTTGAAGGCCAGCGAGGCCTGCCTGAGATCGACATTGCCGTAGAGGACCAACTCGGATGTCGCGGCGGGGCGGTGGCTAAACCACCAGGCGCCTGCGGCCCCCAAGAGGGCGATGACAGCCAGTATGCGCGGTGCCTTGCTCATGCCTTCAAGGATAGGCGCGTGGTGCAATATGTCAAATCTGAATTTAAATTCTATCTTTCAAATATTCTTGATCGGCGTTAAGCTCGGGTCATGAAACGAGCGATTCCTCAAAAACGACCCGGTCGCCGCGAGGACGGTGCGGCCACCAAGGCGCAGATTCTCGATGCGGCCGGAGAGGTCTTTGCGGAAAAGGGCTTTGATCGCGCCACCGGCAAGGAGATCGCCGAGCGGGCGGGCAGCAATTCTGCTGCCGTGAATTACTATTATGGCGGCATCGACGGGCTCTATGCCGAGGTGTTGGTCGAGGCGCATCGCCGCCTGCTGACCTATGATCGGCTGCTCAAGCTGGCAGAAGCCCCAGGGACTCCGGAGGACAAGCTTCGCACCCTCATTGGTCTCGTGGTCCGCACGATCATGGGGCCCGCCTCCTCGAGCTGGTCCTTGCGGGTCCTGAGCCGTGAGGTGCTGGCTCCAACACCCGCTTTCGCAGTGCTGCGGGATCGCGAGATTCTCCCGAAGAAGCGCATCGTCACCGGGATCGTCGGCGAAATCCTGGGAGTGCCGCATGATCACCCCGTCGTTGCCCGGTGCTGTCTCACTGTCATCGCCCCCTTCGTGGTGATGCTCGTCGGCAACCGCCAGGTCCTCGCGCAGGTCTTTCCCGACCTGGCGTCGGACCGGGGCGCTGTCGACGAGATGGTCGCCCATTTCCAGCGCTTCGCTTTCGGCGGCATCGCTGCCGTGGCAGCGGAACTCGATGCGCGGGAGGAAGCTCGTTCCGCCTGAGGTGATGTGCTGCCGATCAGGCTTGCATCCATCMGACCTCCAACCGTCGGATCCCGCGCCATTGCCTGTGGTMATCGCTAGACACCATCGTCGCATGACTGCCCGCTCCAAAGCTCCATCCGCTGAAGCGTGGAAATCCGAGCTTCTGTGATCTGCGTCATTGAGTGCGGCCCGGCGCAGGCGCAGAATTCTTGTGGCGGGGGGCTGAGAGTTCATGACCCATTCGGGAGGAACGATCATGCAAGCCCAGAGCCTCACGACACTGGCGGCCGGAACGAAATCCATCAGCGCCTCAGCCATCGAGGCGCTCGCCGCGCAGCTTCACGGAAGCGTGCTCGACGAGACTGATGCCGCATATGACGATGCACGCGCGATCTGGAATGGGATGGTCGATCGCAGACCTGGCCTKATCATACGCTGTGCGGTGGCTGCCGATGTCGTCAGCGCTGTGCGATTTGCGCGTGACAACGGACTATTGCTCTCTGTGCGTGGCGGCGGACACGGCATTGCCGGAAATGCCGTCTGCGATGGCGGCCTGATGATCGACCTGTCACCGATGAAATCGGTCCGAGTCGACGAAGCATCGCAGCGCGCCTGGGTCGAGCCGGGCGCTACCCTGGCCGATGTCGACAGGGAAACCCAGGAATTCGGATTGGCGGTGCCGACGGGCATCAATTCGACCACGGGCATTGCCGGCCTGACGCTGGGCGGCGGCTTCGGCTGGATCACGCGGAAGTTCGGGCTTACCCTGGACAACCTGCTGTCGGTCKAGGTGGTGACGGCTGACGGCGAGCTCAGGCGCGCTAGCCAGTCGGAAAATCCGGACCTGTTCTGGGCCCTGCGCGGCGGCGGCGGAAATTTCGGGGTGGCCACCGCGTTCGAATTTCGGCTTCACAAGCTTGGCCCCCAGGTTTTGGCTGGCCTTGTCGTGCATCCCTTCGATGATGCCGAGGCCGTCCTGAAGGAATATCGTCAGGCGCTCGAAGTGGCGCCCGACGAGTTGACCTGTTGGGTCGTGATGCGGCAGGCGCCGCCCCTGCCGTTCCTGCCGGCCGAGTGGCATGGCAAGGAAGTGCTGGTGCTCGCGATGTGCTATTGCGGCGACATCGCCGAAGGCGAAAAGGCAACCGCCAGGCTGCGTTCCATCGGAAAACCGATCGTCGACGTGGTGGGGCCGGCGCCTTTCGCGACGTGGCAACAGGCTTTCGATCCTCTGCTCACAGCCGGTGCCCGCAACTACTGGAAGAGCCACGACTTCACCGAGCTCTCGGACGCGGCGATCAGGATCCTGATTGGCGCGGTGCGTCGCCTCCCGGGGCCGGAATGCGAGATCTTCATCGGCCATGTCGGTGGGGCGGCCGGCCGCGTTGCGGCGGATGCGACCGCCTTTCCGCAGCGCAGCTCCCATTTCGTCATGAATGTTCATGCGCGCTGGCGCGAACAGGGCATGGATCAGGCCTGCATCGCCTGGGCGCGCGCGCTCTTTGATGCCGCAAGGCCGTATTCAGCTGGAACGGCCTATATCAACTTCATGCCGGCAGACGAGATGGACCGCGTCCAGGCGGCTTACGGAGGCAGTTACCATCGCCTTGCCGAGCTGAAGCGGCGCTACGACCCGATGAACCTGTTTCGCATGAACCAGAATGTGAAGCCGACGGCGAGTTCGCAGGCCGCCTGAGCCCAGCTGCCTGAGCAGTTAGGACGAGGTTGGATGGCTGGCCCAGGCCGCAGGGATCGACGCGTATTGTGTCCCTGCGGGCTGGTGCGTCTCCATGGCTTAATGAGACTCTCCGCCGGCGCCGGGCCGGCTCTCCAAAGCGTGCCTTAGGTCCTAGGCGCAATGCGGCAAGCTGGAGCGCCGCTGGATCAGGTCGTCCTTGGCGAAGAGCTCGGCCAGCCAGTCGACGAAGACACGCACCTTGTTGCTGAGATGACGGTTCGGTGGGTAGACGATGTGCAGCGGCTTGGGGGTCGAGCACCAATTCGTCAGCAGCGGTACGAGCCGGCCGGCGGCGATATCCTCCTGCACCATGAAGGTTGGTGCCTGAACGATGCCGAGCCCCGCCAGCGCGGCAGCGACGTAACCAGCACCTTCGTTCAGCGATACGACGAAACGTCCCCTGATCTCGTGGCTTTCCTTACCGTCGGCATAGGTGAAGGGGGCTGTGCGACTGGTCCCGGCATAGCGGTAGCCGACGATGAAATGATCGCCCTCGAGGTCGGTCGGATGCTGGGGCTCGCCATGGCGCTGGACATAGGAGGGGGAGGCGCAGGTCACGAGATACATCTCGCCGATGCGCCGGGCGATCAGGCTCTGGTCCGTGAGCTCGCCGGCCCGGACGGCGCAATCGAGATTTTCCGCCAGCAGATCGGCAGGTCGGTCACTGAGGCCGAGGTCGAGCTGGATGTCGGGATAGCGCGCATGGAATTCAGGCAGGTTCGGGATGATGACGCGCATGGCCAGCGGCGCGCTGACGTCGACGCGCAGGCGCCCGCTCGGCCTGGCCTGTGACGAGGCCATGCTGCCGTCGAGCTCGTCGATTTCGTTCAGGACCCTGAGCGCGCGCTCGTAATAGGCCGCCCCGTCCATCGTCACCGTCACGCGCCGTGTGGTGCGGTTGAGGAGTTTGGCGTGGAGATGCGACTCAAGCTGCTGGATCTGCTTGGTCACCGTCGGCTTGGGGATGTCGAGCAGATCGGCAGCACGGGTGAAGGTGCCGGCTTCGACGACGCGGACAAAGGCGCGCATGGCGCTGAGCTGGTCCATGGCTTTTTCTAACAGGTCGCTTCTTCGATTGTTTCCATATGGAAATAATKAATGAGCTTTACGGGTATTTATTGCCGAAACACGATGGTCTAAATCAGGTTGCATTGCAACAGAAGCCGCCGGGACACGCCATGTCCGCTCAAACCGCMACCCTCGATCGCCCCATCTCCGTCACATGGCGGGACGAGGTGATCGCTGCCAAGCCAGTCTCGCTGGCAGCGCGTGTGTTCATCCCGGCAGAGCTCAACCGCAACACAGCGCTCGTCATGCACCTGCATGGCGGCACCTTCAACGAGGGCTCGCTGGCAAGCGGAGAGGCGGTCGCGACGATCCTGGCTCGCGCCGGTGCCGCTGTCGTTTCGGTCGATTATCCGCTCGCGCCAATGCACCGTTTCCCCGATGTGCTGGAGGCCGTATTTGGTGGCTTGCTGGCGCTCTACAAGGCGCGCAGCCGCTGGGTCGCGAAAAGCGCCCCGTTCTACGTCGCTGGCGAAGAAGCCGGCGGCAACCTGGCCGCGGCTCTCGCCATGATGGCGCGGGACCGGCAGGGACCGCCGCTCGCCGGGCAGATCCTGCTCTCGCCGATGCTGGATTCCTGCCTTGGGACCTATTCGCTGCGCGAGGCCGATGCCGGTCCGGTGGGATGTCGCTGGGCCGATGGCTGGCACGACTATCTGGGTTCGCCTGACAAGGCGGCTCATCCCTATGCCGCGCCGCTCAACGCCTCCCGGCTTGCCGGGCTGGCTCCTGCCCTGCTGATCACGGCGGAGGATGATCCGCTGCGTGACGAATGCGCGAGCTATGCCTGTCGGCTGCAGGAAGCGGGTGTCGCGGTCAGTCGCTACGTGCAGACTGCGCCAACCAATTGGCCCGGTGCCTATGCCGAGGCTCCCAAGGAAGGTTCCTGCCTCTGCCTGGCATGTGACCATGTAACCGAGTTCTTCAAATCCACCGCGCCGTCCTGATCGGGGCCAACGCGACCAACTCGATCCTCTCTTCTCTCGCAAGGAATGAACCCATGATTCAGGGAACGATCCGTCATGGCCTGCTGGGCGGAAGCCTGGCCGCCACCATCTCTCTCGCCGCCGTCCTGCTTGTGATGAACGGCTCCGACAAGGCCCAGAGCGATACCGCTCCGGCGGCCGCGCAGGCGACCCCGGTTTCGGTCGCGCTCGTCGAGCAGCGTGAGCTGACCAACTGGGCCGAGTTCTCCGGCCGCCTGGAGGCGATCGAACGCGTCGATGTGCGCTCGCGCGTCGCCGGCGTCGTCGAGGCCGTGCACTTCAAGCAGGGCAACCTCGTCAAGCAGGGCGACCTGCTGATCAGCATCGACCAGGCGCCCTATCTCGCCGAGTTCGAACGCGCCCAGGCCCAGGTCCTGGCTGCCGAAGCCCGGGTGGCGCTTGCCGCCAACGAGCATGAGCGCGGTCAGAAGCTGATGACGACGCAGAACGTGTCGCAGCGCGATCTCGACGCCCGTCTGAATGCTCTTCGTGAAGCGCAGGCCAATCACCGCGCGGCCCAGTCGGCCCTGCAGACAGCGCGGCTGAACCTCGACTACACCCAGATCAGGGCGCCGATCAGTGGCCGGATCGGGCGGCTCGAGGTCACTGTCGGCAATCTCGTCGCAGCCGGGGCGGGGGCTTCGCTGATGACGACACTGGTCTCGGTCGATCCGATCTATGCCAGCTTCAATGCCGACGAGAACACGGTGCTGAGGGCTCTCGGCTCGCTGCCGGCCTCGGATGGTCCGCGTGCGCTGGAGCGCATCCCGGTTCAGATGGGCACGGCGACGCAGGACGGCACTCCGATCAACGGCAGGCTGCAATTCGTCGACAACAGTGTCGATGTCGGCAGCGGCACCGTTCGGGTGCGGGCGATCTTCGACAATCCCGATGGCACGCTGATGCCGGGCCAGTTCGTGCGCCTGCGCATGGGCCAGGCCCGGACCGAGCCTGCGCTGGTGATCAATGAGCGCGCGATCGGCACCGACCAGAACAAGAAGTTCGTCTTCGTCGTCGGCGAGGACCTCAAGGCGAGCTGGCGTGAAGTGACGCTTGGCTCGGCCAATGAGGGGCTGCGCATCGTCACCGCCGGGCTCAAGCCGGGCGAAAAAATCGTCGTCAACGGCCTGCAGCGCATTCGTCCGGGCGCAGCTGTCGCTCCCGAGCAGGTGCCGATGGCCGAGAAGTCAGAGCTGCGCCGGGTGGCCGGTGCAGGACCCACGGAAATCGCCCAGCGCTGAGCTGGGACGCCTATCAGAACTCGGGTGCTGACGACGTCGCGTGATGGCGCCCGTCGTCAGGCCTGAGGCGCCCGAAGGGGGCATCTCATGAATCTCTCCAAGTTCTTCATCGATCGCCCGATCTTCGCGGGCGTGCTGTCGGTTCTCATCCTGGTCGCCGGCCTGCTCTCGCTGCGTGTGCTGCCGATCTCGGAATATCCCGAAGTCGTGCCGCCGACCGTGGTGGTGCGCGCGCAATACCCGGGCGCCAATCCTCGCGTCATCGCCGAAACCGTGGCCACGCCGATCGAGGAGCAGATCAACGGCGTCGAGGGCATGCTCTACATGTCCAGCCAGGCGACGACCGACGGCGTGATGACGCTGAACGTCACCTTCAAGCTCGGCACCGATCCCGACAAGGCACAGCAGCTCGTGCAGAACCGCGTCTCGCAGGCGGAGCCCCGCTTGCCGGAAGAGGTGCGGCGCCTCGGCGTCACCACGATCAAGAGCTCGCCGGATTTGACGATGGTGGTGCACATCACCTCGCCGAACGATCGCTACGACATGACCTATCTGCGCAACTACGCAGTCCTGAACGTCAAGGACAGGCTGGCGCGCATCGACGGCGTCGGCCAGGTCCAGCTCTTCGGCTCGGGCGACTATTCGCTCCGCGTCTGGCTCGATCCGCAGAAGGTCTCCGAGCACGGGCTCTCGCCGAGCGACGTCGTGCGCGAGATCCGCGCGCAGAACGTCCAGGCTGCTGCCGGCGTCATCGGCGCCTCCCCGAACGCCCCGGGCCTCGATCTCCAGCTCTCGGTCAATGCCCAGGGGCGCCTTCAGAATGAGGAGGAGTTCGGCGAGATCATCATCCGCACCAGCCCGACCGGGGCTGTGACGCGGCTGAAGGATGTCGCGCGCATCGAACTCGGCGCGGCCGACTATGCCCTGCGCTCGCTGCTCGACAACAAGTCGGCGGTCGCGGTGCCGATCTTCCAGGCGCCGGGCTCGAATGCCATCGCCATCGCCGACAACGTCCAGGCGGTGATGCGCGAGATCAAGCAGAACATGCCGGAAGGCGTGGACTACGCGATCGTCTACGACACGACCCAGTTCGTGCGCGCCTCGATCAAGGCCGTCATCACCACGCTGCTCGAGGCCATCGCGCTGGTCGTGCTCGTCGTCATCGTCTTCCTGCAGACTTGGCGGGCCTCGATCATCCCGCTGGTCGCCGTGCCGGTCTCGGTCATCGGCACCTTCGCCGTGATGTATCTCTTCGGCTTCTCGATCAACGCGCTCAGCCTGTTCGGCCTCGTGCTCGCCATCGGCATCGTCGTCGACGACGCCATTGTCGTGGTCGAGAATGTCGAGCGCAATATCGAGCAGGGGCTGGAGCCCCGCCAGGCGACCTACAAGGCGATGCGCGAGGTCTCCGGCCCGATCATCGCGATCGCGCTGGTGCTGGTCGCGGTTTTCGTGCCGCTCGCCTTCATCAGCGGCTTGACCGGCCAGTTCTATCGCCAGTTCGCGCTGACCATCGCGATCTCGACGGTGATCTCGGCGATCAACTCGCTGACGCTGTCGCCGGCGCTGGCAGCCCTGTTGCTGCGTTCGCACCACGCCCCGAAGGATGCGCTGACCCGCGTCATGGACAAGCTGTTCGGCTGGTTCTTTCGTGGCTTCAACCGCTTCTTCAATCGCAGCTCTCAGGCCTATGGCGGCGGCGTGCGCCGCATCCTGACCCGCAAGACGGCGATGATGGCGGTCTATCTCGTGCTCGTCGGCCTGACGGTCGTGCTGTTCCGCACTGTCCCGGGCGGCTTCGTGCCCGGCCAGGACAAGCAGTATCTCGTCGGCTTCGCGCAACTGCCCGACGCCGCCACGCTCGACCGCACCGAGGACGTCATCCGCAAGATGGGCGAGATCGCCCTGAAGCATCCCGGCGTCCAGAGTGCGGTGTCCTTTCCCGGCCTCTCGATCAACGGCTTCACCAACTCGTCGAATGCCGGCATCGTCTTCGTGACGCTGAAGCCCTTCGAGCAGCGCAAGGACCCCTCGCTCAACGGCGCCGCGATCGCCATGCAGCTCAACAAGGAGTTCGCCGGCATCAAGGAGGCATTCATCGCGATGTTCCCGCCGCCGCCGGTGCAGGGGCTCGGTACGATCGGTGGCTTCAAGCTGCAGATCGAGGACCGCGCCGGCCTTGGCTACAAGGCGCTCGATGAAGCGACCAAGGCCTTCATGGCCAAGGCTGCGACGGCGCCCGAACTCGCCGGCATGTTCTCGAGCTTCCAGGTGAATGTTCCGCAGCTCTATGCCGATATCGACCGCACCAAGGCCCGCCAGCTCGGCGTGCCGGTGACCGATGTCTTCGAGACGCTGCAGATCTATCTCGGCTCGTCCTATGTCAACGATTTCAACAAGTTCGGGCGTACCTACACCGTCCGCGTCCAGGCTGATGCGCCCTTCCGGGCCTATCAGGAGGATATCGGCAAGCTCCGGGTCCGTTCGACCTCAGGCGAGATGGTGCCGCTGAGCGCTGTGCTGAACGTGCGTGCCGATGCCGGGCCGGAACGGGCGATGCGCTATAACGGCTTCCTGGCCGCCGACATCAATGCCGGTCCGGCACCCGGCTTCTCGTCGGGGCAGGCTCAGGCGGCGGCGGAGCGCATTGCCAACGAGACGCTGCCGAAGGGCTTTGCCTTCGAATGGACGGACCTGACCTATCAGGAGATCCTGGCGGGCAACTCTTCGCTGATCGTCTTCCCGATCGCGATCCTGCTCGTCTTCCTGGTGCTGGCGGCCCAGTATGAGAGCCTGACGCTGCCGATCGCGATCATCCTGATCATCCCGATGGGCCTGCTTGCCGCCATGGCTGGCATCTGGTGGAGCGGCGGCGACAACAACGTCTTCACCCAGATCGGTCTCGTCGTGCTGGTCGGGCTATCTGCGAAGAACGCGATCCTGATCGTCGAGTTCGCCCGCGAACTGGAGTTCGAGGGCAAGACGCCGGTCGAGGCCGCGATCGAAGCCAGCCGTCTGCGCCTGCGTCCGATCCTGATGACCTCGCTCGCCTTCATCATGGGCGTGGTCCCGCTGGTGATCTCGACCGGTGCCGGCGCCGAGATGCGTCAGGCGATGGGCATCGCGGTCTTCGCCGGCATGATCGGCGTCACCGCCTTCGGCATCTTCCTGACTCCGGTCTTCTACGTGCTGATGCGGGCCCTGACCGGAAACAAGCCGCTGAAGCATGTCGAGGCGGAAGCGGAACTGGCGCAAGCCGCCTGACCGGGGCACAGGCTGCCCTGAGGGGGAGTCTGACGGCTTCAACCAGCCAGAACGCGCCGGGCCCTGTCCGGCGCGTTCTGCTGCGAGGCGCCGGTATTGTCAGCCGTCGGCTCGAGCCAGCCGCGATAGTGCACAACCAGTCCGATTAGCGGCAATGCGATCGGGACATCGAAATGGAAGCGGCCATCCTCCTCCCATTCGCGCGCCAGCGATCGAGGCGCCAGGGCAAGTGGCATGGGGACGGGGCCCAGCCACCAACGCTTCAGGTGCATCGCGAGCCCCTTGTCGTCAGCGAGCAGATCGAAGCCGAAGCGCAGCGGGCCAAAGCGCTCCATGAGCAGCCGCCCCTGCTGCGACAGCCGGCTGCTGAAGCGGCGGCCCGAGAAGTCGCGAATCCAGGTTTCGACGCCGCCACTCTCCGCAAAGGCGACGTGCAGCCCATGCTCCCCTTCAGGCGGAAAGCCGAATAGGGCCGCTATAGCGCGTGCAACCGGGTTGTGCCCGCGCGTCACCATCGCCCGTCCATGGGCGCCGCGATCGCGGAGGACAGTGTGGATCGCGCGGAGGGCCGCAGGCAGGGTTGCGAAGGCATCGCCGAGGACCCGGGCATAGAGCGGGGGAGGCTGCGGCAGCTCTGCCATCTCGTGCCGGATCGCCAGTCGCGTGAAGGCCGGCTCGAACTCTGGCAGTGACAGCATCTCGCCGGCATCGCGGGCCCCGGCTGGAACGTCACGCCTGGCGAGCCTGTCGACGAGGATTGCGGCCGCCAGGCCTGGAATCTCCGGACCATCGCCCTTGCTCGCGATCAATGTCCATCGCCGTTCGACACCCCGGCCGTCAGCGTACCCGAACAGTCGAACCATCATGCCGGAGCGATCGCTGCCCCATGAAGAGCTCAGCCGCTGCGCTTGAAGGACCAGGGGCGCAAAGCGGGTCAGGTTCTCGATCCAACCCCATCGAACAGGCCAGCTTGCCAGCCAAAGCGCACGGTTCTGCCAGCGGAGCTCGGTGCCGGCTCTAAAACTGACGGAGGGCTTTCCCGGAAGGCGATCGGGCAGGAGAGTGAGATCGGGCACATCTGCCAGGGCCACGAGGCGGCCAGCAAGAGGTGGCTCGCCGGCAATCGTAAAGTCTTCGCGCCTGATGTCCTGCCAGCCAAAGCCGTTCGCCCGGCGCGCTGCGCGCCAGAGCGGGATCGGCTTGCCGATATAGGAGAAGATTGCCTTCGTGACCGAAGCGCCCGCGGTCGCGCGGTTTGAAGCGCTGATCGCGAGCTCGACGGCGCTGAGCTGATCCATACCGTCTGCGAGGGCGCGAACCACAGCGCCCGACAAAGCAGGGACGCTGGAGGCGCCCGAGACGACGACCACGTCGGCGGCCAGGGCCGCTTCAGCGAGAGACCCGATGCCGGTGACGAAATCGCGCGCATCGGCGATGTCGAGATAGTGGCACCGCGCGGCGATACAGGCGCGAGCGACCGCATAATCCAGGCCCTGAAAGGGGCCTGCGGCGTCGATCAGGACAGCAGGGCGGTGCTCGGCGAGCGCCAGCGCGATATCGCGGTCCCGGTCCAGGAGAAGCGGGGTGAGGCGCAGTCTGCCAGCGCAGAAGCGTTCCGCCTTCTCCAGGCTGCGCCCGGCGACCAGGACTTCGTGCCCCGTATCGGCCAGCCGCCGCGCGATGCGGGCACCGAAGCCGCCATAGCCACCGAGCAGGAGAACCTTCACAGGATGCGGTCCGCCATATCCGGGGTGGGGCGCCAGCAGGTTTCGCGTCGGCCGAACCAGCGATAGCGATTGCGGGCAACAAGGCGATAGAGCCGGTCGCGGAGCGGTCGTGGAATGACGCGTGCCGCCAGTGCGATGCGCCAGGGCCAGCCCAGCCCTGCCGCAATGGCGATGACAGCGTCCGACCGGCCCAGGATTCGCCCGCCCTCGATCAGCAGCATCGTCTCGAAGTCCGACTTGGGAAGGCCGAGGCGGTGATAGAGTTCCTGGCCAAGGGGCCCTTGCGCGGTGGTGAGCGTGAAGCGGCGTTCATGGTCATTGCGCATGACGAATTGTGCCTGTTGCGAGCACATCACGCATTCACCGTCAAACACGATCACGCGCCTGCCTTGGGTCTGCGCCTCGATTGCGTCGCCCAGCGTGATCGCCGCTGGGGCGGGCAGCCCGAGCCGTTTCAGGGGTGCGCCGATCAAACCGCTGACCATCGCCGCCAGGATGGCAGGGGCCGGCCAGATCCGGGCGAGCGGCCCGACGATCCGATCGCGGAGCAGGGGCAGGATCCGGCTGTCGGATTGATAGACCGGCGTGAACATCGCGCTCATGGTCTGATAGAGCCGGACATGTCGGCGACGCGCGGCGATGGCAAAACCTGGCGCAGTCGTCGTCTCGTTCCCGTCGCGCAGCGCCTTTGCGAGCGCGAAGGCGTCGAGCAACGCCATATTGGCTCCCTGACCGAGCTGCGGGCTCGTCGAATGCCAGGAATCGCCGATATGGATCAGGCCAGGCTCCGTTGGGACGGGCGTGGTCCTATGGGCATAGCGTGCGAAAGTCAGTTGATCCGGCGTTTCGATCTGCGCGAGCAGGGGCGCAGTTGCCGGCCATAGCTTGAGGACGTCCGCCTTCCACGCCGCAAGTCCGGAGCGTTGCCAGTCCGAGAGACGGTCGCAGCGCAGCGACCAGAAGAAGGCTGCCTTTGCGGTCGGCGCTTGGGCCAGCCGGCCGATGGGTAGGACCCCGACCATCGTGCTCGCGCGGATATAGCGCTGTTCCAGCGTCGCCATGTCGAAGCCCGCGTCGTCGGGCCAATCGAGGCTGGCCCAGAGCGCGCCATAGGCCAGCGGCCGGCCCTGATGGCGCGCGAGCGGGCTCATGGTGCCAAGGGCATCCACGACAAGGTCGAAGGGCTCCGTCCGTGTGCCGTYGGCAAAGATGAGCGCGCGCCTGTTCGCCCCGACGATTTCGCTCGAGGCCACGCTGCGGCCTCCCTCGATCGCAATTCCGGCCTCTCGTGCGGCGTCGTGCAGGATGTCGAACAGTGCAGCGCGATGAATGCCGATGCCATGGCCGGCATCCTGCCCAAGTGCCGCATAGCGCACGTCGAGTACGATGCGCTGCGACGGTTCGGCGCGCCCGAAGAGCCGGTCGATCCTGGCCCCCGCCGCGAGGGTGGCTTCGGCGAGCTTCAATTCCCGGAGGACGGCGAGACCGGTCGGCTGGATCATCAGACCGGATCCGACCGGACGAGGCGTCTCGAAGCGCTCGAACAGCCTGACGCGATGTCCGTCGCGATGCAGCATCAGTGCGGCCGCCAGCCCTGCCGGGCCGCATCCCGCTATCGCGATATCCTTGGCTGGCATGAAACCCGACTTGGAGGAAACTGAACCCTTGCACGATAGGCAGGGCGAACCCCGCCGGCAACGGGGCATGCCGCTCGTTTCGCCATTCGGGGGCCGCAACCTGTCCGTGCAATGTTCCAGCAAGCCAACGCGCCGACCACTCCAGGTGATTCACCGTGGAGATTGGGGCGATGCATCTCAGGGAAGAACGATCAGCGGGCCTCGCGGGGCGCGCGTTGCATGCGTATCTGAATCTCGTGGCGCAAACCACGCGCTTCAAGCCGGTGATCCCCGGCGCGCGGCCCTGGGAGCGCAGCCGCGAACCGTTCATCGCCATGACCTGGCATGGCCAGCAGATGTTGAGCCTTGTCGCCCTGGACGGGGCGCCCAAGACAGCCGTGCTGGCCTCGCTCCATTTCGACGGTTCGGTGGTCGCCTCGGCGATGGAGCGCGCCGGCTACCGCGTCATTCGCGGCTCGGGCACGCAGAGCCGGCTGAAGATCCAGGCCAAGCGCGGCGTTCCGGCCTTCATCGAGATGCGCGACGCGCTGCGCGGCGACACCAGCGTGCTGTTGACGGCCGATGTGCCGAAGGTTTCGCGGGTTGCCGGCAAGGGGGCCATCCAGTTGGCGCGGGCGTCGGGCCGGCCGATCTATCTCTTCGCCGCAGTGACGACGGCACGCGTCGATCTCGACAATTGGGACAAGGCCAGCATCGCCTTGCCGTTCGGACGCGGGTGCGTGGTCTGGTCCGAACCGCTCTATGTCCGGGCATGCGCCGATGAACGCGAGATCAACCTGACTGCGCTGGAGATCACCGCCCGGCTCGACGAGTTGCATGCCCTGGCGCATCAGCATCTCGGACATCGCGCCTGACGCGCGCGAGGCGTTCGGTCCGACCGTGCTCGTCTTCCTTTTAGCGTCGGCCCGGC
This sequence comes from Allobosea sp. 05T439, assembly GCF_056396005.1. Classification (NCBI taxonomy): domain Bacteria; kingdom Pseudomonadati; phylum Pseudomonadota; class Alphaproteobacteria; order Hyphomicrobiales; family Alloboseaceae; genus Allobosea; species Allobosea sp. 05T439. The sequence goes on from NZ_JBFTKP010000006.1 coordinate 22,863, forward strand.
GGTGGGCAATCGGCCGGGTTTGCGCAGATGTTTGCAGGAGGGCGCAGGACGCCGCGATCATTCGCAGGCTCGATGCGGATGCGGCTGAGTTCCCCCGACAATCGCAGGCCGAGCCCGGAGGAGATCAACACGATCCGGGCTCGGTCGGAGGCGAGGACCATCGCATTGGCGCCGGCCACAAAATGCGCGCCGCCGCCGAGGCTGGCATAGACCCCGAAGACGTCTTCATGTCGGTCGAGGCCGTAGACCAGCATGATCACCCGCCCGTAATCGGCCCCGAGCCCGATCCCGACCGAGAGGGCCGACCATGTCACCGGGGAGGGCATGCCGTCGGCGAAGCGAAGCTCACCGACGCCGTGTCGGCCGCCAACGACGAAGGAGCCACTGACCTCTCCGCCGACAATATAGGCGTTCGGCTCTCCGAAGAGCGAAAGGGAGCGCTCGACGGGGATGCTGACCGTCTTGGAAGCGGTGTCGAAGGCCCGTTCGACGAGACCCAGAATGTCGCGCCCCGGGGCGGTCGGCAGTTGCCCCGGCCTGATGGTCTCCTCAGCCCGGGCGCCCTGCGTCAGGCCAAACAGCAGCGCGAGCATGGCGGCCAAGGCGAAGCGCAAGCGCAGCTCTCCCGATCTGGCTCTGTGCGCACTCATGAGACAAGCAGACTCGAGGGAGGGTTGAACGAAGATGGGGATGCAGTCCATGGACATGGACTGCGGGCGCGGTCCCCGGATTCGCAAGCCATAACCGCACAGAGGCTCCGTGACGATTCATAGCTCGACGAGCACCACGACAGTGAAGCGCCTGACGCCCCAGCGCAATCGGGTGCTGTCCGATCCGTGCGCGGCAAATCTTCGCTCCGGGGGCTGCCGGTGATCTCGCTCTCACGCGCCCTGACGATCCGGCTGACGCTTCTCGGCTTCGCCCTCTTCGCGGCGGTCATCGCCGCTGTGCTGGCCTTTACTTTCATTACCGAGGATCCTGGGGCGCTACGCAACGATGTGACCTCCGAGATCATTCGGCAAGGCGTGCGTCAGACTGCGGCTGACGGGTTGCGGGTGGAGAAGACGCCGACCCTGATCAAGATCGAGAGCGCCAGCCCCAGACTCTGGTATCTGGTTTCCGACGGACGGTCCGTTGTCGAGTATGCCCCAGAATTGCGGCCGAGCCTTCCCATCGATGTCAGGCTCGATGGACCGACGATTGCTGCGCAGATGCGGGTCGGTGGTGGCGGCGACAACGGCCTGGCCTTCGACATCATCGAGATGGAAGGCAGCCGCGTCATCGTCGCGACGGGCGGCGGACGTCCGGGATGGGACCTGATTCTTGCCTATTTCCTGCGGGCCATCGCGATTCCGGCGCTGGTCATCTCTTTCATATTCGGGGTCATCATCGCCTCGGCGATCGCCATGTCGGTCTCCTATATCACCGCGCGGCTGCGGAGTGCGGCCGAAGCTGCGGCCAGCATCGATCCCAGGGCGCCGCGAGGCCTGCTGCCGACACAGGAAACGCCGGTCGAGCTGATGCCGCTGACGACGGCGCTGAACTCAGCGCTCGACCAGATCGCCAGCAACATGGATGTGCAACGGCGCTTCATGAACAACGTCGCGCACGAATTGCGCACGCCGCTCGCCGTCATGCGGACCAAGATCGACACTGTTTCCGATGGCGTCGTGCGCACCGCATTGGCGACCGATGTGAACCGGCTGACGACGATCGTTTCGTCGATGCTGCAGCTCGCCCGGCTGCACAGCACCGATCTGCCGTTCGAGCCGGTTCAGCTCAACAGCGTGGCCCGTGACGTACTCGTCGATCTCGCGCCGCTGATCCTGCAGAACGCGATCGACGTGGCGCTCGAGGAGGAGGGCGACGACACGCGAACGATCATGGCCAACGAAGCCACGGTTCGCGCCGCGGTGGCCAATCTGATCGACAACGCACTTCGTCATGCCCAGGCGAAATCCAGCATCATMGTGCGGGTCATCGATGGCGTCGTGCTGGAAGTGGCGGATGACGGGATCGGCATCGCGGCAACCCAGCGTTCGGAAGTGACGGAGGCGTTCAACCGCATGTCGCCGCGCTCGACCGGAGCGGGGCTCGGCCTCACCATCGTACGGGACATCATGACCGCACATCGCGGGACATTGACCGTCCTGGCGACGCGCGGCGGTGGCACGACCGTCCGCCTGCTGTTCTCTGAAGGAGAATGACGGGCTCAACCATCGGCCCGAAACGGGGAATGCGGAGTTCGGGAAAGCCGATGCAAGCACGGACGGCCAGATCATCAGGCCCGATACGATATCTGGACTGATGATCTTGGTCGATTGGTGACAGGGACCGAGCCCGGCGGCCTCACACGGGCTGTTCGGACTTCCTCCGGATGTAGCCGATGCCGCGCAGCGACGAGATCTCGACATTCGCGGCAGCCTCCTTGAGCTTGCGGCGCAGCCGCGAGATCTGGGCTTCGAGCGTGTTGGACTCGATCAGGTCATCGAAGCCATAGACCGCTTCGATCAGGACGTTGCGGGTGACGACACGCCCGGCGCGCTGGACCAGCGCTTCCAGGATCAGCGCCTCGCGCCGTCGCAGGTCGAGCGGAACGGCCGAGACCGAGGCGTTGCGACCCTCGATGTCGATCGAGAGGTTGCCTGCCGAGATCACCAGCGAGCGGCCGGGATAGCGGCGCCGCGCAATGACCCTGATGCGGGCGATCAGCTCGCCCGGTTCGAAGGGCTTGACCAGGTAATCATCCGCGCCGCCATTGAGGCCGTCGATCACGTCGGATTTCGCATCTCGCGCGGTCAGGATCAGGAAGGCTGGACGGGGTTCCGCCGTCTTCATCGCCTTGACGATCGACAGGCCGTCGCCGTCCGGCAGACGCCGGTCGACGACGGCGATGTCGAAGGGCGCCGTTTTGAGGGCGGCCAGCGCCGCTTCGACACTGCTGGTGCGGTCGACAATAAAACCTGCACCAAGCAGGAGGGACGACAGGAACGACATCAGCTCCGGTTCGTCTTCGACAATCAGAGCGCGCATGTCGTTCCTGCCGTAGGCCATGGCTGGAACGCGTCGCAGAAAAGCTCGGGGCAGCTCTTCAAACGCATCACATCCCATCCATGCTCATGAACKGCCCTCTGGGCCGTAGGTTATTCGGGCCCGGAGCGACCGGGCCCCGGATAGTCTAGCGGATCAGAACCGGTAGTTMACACCGRCTTTGACCAGATGTTCATTGACACCGACCTTGGTGCGGGCCGAGCCGAACTGGAAGTTCTGCTTGCCGAGCGAGACGTAGTTGTACTCGACCTTAGCCGACAGGTTCTCGGTGATGCCGTACTCGACGCCGCCGCCGAGGACATAGCCGACCTTGCTCTTCGTCTTCGAGATCCCGTTATTCKTCGCCTTGATGTTGCCATAGGCAAGACCGCCGGTGGCATAGACGAGGACGCGGTCGAAGGCGACGCCGGCGCGGGCCTTGGCGGTTCCGACATAGCGCGTGTCGGCGCTGGTGCCGACGGTGCTGCGCGACGAACCCTTGCCGAAGCCGTTCATCGAGATATCGCCCTCGAGACCATAGACCATGCTGCCGGTCTGGACGTTGTAACCGATCTGGCCGCCAAGCAGCGTCTCGTTGCGGCTCTTCCTGGTCACTCCTGTGAAGCGGTCGAATGCGCCGCCAGCGTGAATACCGGCATAGACGCCGTTCCAATTATAGCGAAGCGGCTGGGTGTGGGTCGGCCATTGCTGGGTGCGCGGCACCGGGCGATCCGCCGCAGCCGCTGGGACCGCAAGCACTGCCAGCAGGCAGAGGCTCATGATCGGGATTGAACGATGCATCGATAACTCCTCGCGGCAGCCGGGGGCCTCGCCGCGTCTCCTTGCTCCCGAATCCGTGGATCGGATCAGTCGAACACCGCGCAAATTGCTGGTGAAGATTACGGCAACGTTGCCCGCCATGCGTGCAGCGGCGGAAGCGCTGGGATGGTGAACGAAGGCTTATCGCGCAGGGGCGGTGCGCGGGCGCCTGGTCCCGATCCAACGCCGGACGCGGCGCTGATAATCGCGATAGGGTTCGCCGAGCGAGGCTGCGAGCACGCGCTCCTCGATCCTGACCTGCAGGGCGATCGCCGCGAATAGCGCCAGCGTCAAAGCAATCTGGATCAGATTGGGCAGCACGATGAAGAGGCCGGTGAACAGGACGGCCTGGCCGACGAAGACCGGATTGCGCGAGATCGCGAAGGGACCGCCATCGACGATGGGTCCAAGCTCGCCCTCGGCCGCGCCGATACGCCAGGACACGCCCATGAAACGCTGCGAGATGATGGCGATGCAGGCGCCGACGACAACAAGAAGATGGCCGAACACGTCGAACCAGGGACCGTCGAGCCAGATTGCCAAAGGGTCGGCCTTGATCGGGTTGCCGAAGATCGCCAGGCCGAGGGGCCAGAGCACGCCGCCGATGAAGGCGATCCGGAAGAGCAGGGCCGGCACGCCCTGCGGCTCCGAGCCCTTGCCGAACAGCCAGATCGGCCGTCCGGCCTCCTTCGCCAGGATGGCCGACATCGCGAGGAAGCTGATGACGTAGACTACGACCATCAGATAGCTCGCGATCTCCATCGGACTCATGGGCAGGCTTCCGTTCCCTTGATCAGCCGGCCTTGCCTGCGTCGAAACGCAGAAGGCGCAGTGCATTGGCCGTGACGATCACGGTCGCGCCGGTATCGGCGAGGATCGCGACCCAGAGCCCGGTATAGCCGAGCACGCTGGTGACCAGGAAGACCGCCTTCAGCCCGAGCGCAATCGTGATATTGGTGCGGATATTGCCCATCGTGGCCCGCGCCAGCCGGATCATCGCAGCGATGTCGCGCACGCGGCTCTTCAGCACCGCGCCATCGGCGGTCTCCAGGGCGACATCGGTGCCGGACCCCATGGCGACGCCAACGGATGCTGCCGCGAGCGCCGGGGCATCGTTGATGCCGTCGCCGACCATCATCACAGGCGCGTCGGCGCCGAGCGCCTTGATCGCCGTGACCTTGTCGTCGGGCATCAGCTCGGCCTTGTGATCCAGGCCGAGTGCGCGGGCGATGGCCGCGCCGGTGCGGGCATTGTCGCCGGTCAGCATGATGGAGCGGACGCCGAGATCCTTCAGCTCTGCGACCGCTGTCGCGGCATCGGCTCTGGGCTCGTCGCGCAGCGCGATCAGGCCGGCGAGAGCGCCGTTCGCGATCACGGCCGCCACTGTCTTTCCAGCCGATTCGAGCTGTTCGACCGCAGCGCTCGCCTTGGCGTCGAATTCGGCGCGCCTGGTCGCGTGACGCGGTGCGCCGACGAAGATCGAGATGCCATCGAGCGTGCCGGTGACACCCTGGCCGGGGATGGCGGCTGCCTCGGAGGCGGGGCGGATCGCGATGCCATCCTGCTTCGCACGTGCCAGAACCGCCTCTGCCAGCGGATGGCTCGAACCGGTCTCGACCGCAGCGGCCAGGGCGATCACATCGGCCTCGGTCTTGCCGAGGCTGATGACCTCGGTGACGCGCGGGCGCCCCTCGGTCAGCGTGCCGGTCTTGTCGAAGGCGACGATCCCGGTCTTTGCGGCGGTTTCGATGACGACGCCGCCCTTCATCAGCAGGCCCTGTCGGGCGCCGGAGGAGAGCGAGGCGGCGATCGCGGCTGGAACCGAGATGACGAGCGCGCAGGGGCAGCCGATCAGCAGCAGCGCCAGGGCCCGATAGACCCAGACCGCCCATTCACCCCCGAAGAACAGCGGCGGGACGAGTGCGACGGCGAGCGCAAGACCGACGATCGCAGGCATATAGACACGCGAGAACCGGTCGATGAAGCGTTCGGTCGGTGCGCGTGCTTCCTGCGCCTCTTCGACCAGCCGGATGATGCGGGCGATGGTGTTGTCCTGCGCCGCCTTGGTCACCCGCACACGCAGCGCGGCTTCGCGATTGACCGAGCCCGCAAAGACCGGTTCGCCGACGCCCTTCGTCTTCGGCACGGATTCGCCGGTGACCGGGCTCTCGTCGATCCCGGAGATACCGTCGGTGATGTCGCCGTCGGCAGGGATGCGGTCACCCGGACGGACGAGGACCGTCTGTCCGATCGCGAGCTTGGCCGCATCGACCTGGCGGGTTGCGCCGTTCTCCTCGACGAGGGCGGTCTTGGGAACGAGGTCGCCAAGCGCGCGGATCGAGGCACGCGCGCGATCGGCGGCGACGCCCTCGAGGACCTCACCGACGGCGAAGAGGAAGACGACGAGGGCCGCCTCCTCCGCTGCGCCGATGAAGAGCGCGCCGGCGGCAGCGATCGTCATCAGCATTTCGATGGTGAAGGGCATGCCGGCGCGGGCGGCGGCGAAGGCGCGGCGTGCCACGGGAGTGACGCCGATCACGCAGGCGAGAATGAAGGCCCAATGGGCTGCGGCCGGCCAGATCAGGCCCGCGGTCCAGGCGCCGCCGAGCAGGGCGCCGGTGCCGAGAACGAGCCGGCCCTTGTTGGTCTGATACCAGGAGACGCCCTTCGGCGTCGCTTCGTGAACATGGCCGGGCAGGCCGTGCCCCTGGTCAGCCGTTCGTGCCGCAGCTTTCGCTTCGCCTGCATCCGAACGGGCATGCGCGTGGCCGTGATCATGATCAGGGTGGCCATGATCGTCATGGGAGCAGCCAGGGCCGTGAACATGCGCCGGCTTGGGTGCGGCGTGGCTGTGATGATCATGGTCGTCATGGGAGCATCCGGGACCGTGAACATGGGCCGGCTTGGGTGCAGCATGGCTATGATGGTCGTGGGCCTCGGAGCCATGATCGTGCCCGCATCCTCCGGGCGCAGCGGTCTCAGCGACGGGCGCTGCTTTCGCCTGGATCGAGGTCGTGGTGTAGCCAAGGCTTGCGACGCGCTTTTCGATTGCCGCCGGCTTGGTGCGGCTCTCGTCGAGGGCCAGCGACAGCGTCTCGGCCATGACGGAAAGCTTGACCTCGCTGACGCCGGGCAGGCGCTCCACCGCGCCACGAATGGTCGCCGCGCAGCTTGCGCAGTCCATGCCGCCAACCTTCCAGCTCAGGAGCTGCGGTTTGGCTTGGGCAGTGCTGGACATGACTTGTCTCCGCTTGACGGGCTTGTGAGACACCCCATGTACAATCTGGAGTGACTAGAGGTTCAAGAGGGAAATCATGCTCGAGGCAAAAAAACTCGAACGGGTGGTTCCGATCGGCGGACTTTCCGATCGGACCGGCGTCAAGGTCGAGACCATTCGCTATTATGAGCAGGTCGGGCTGCTGCCGCCACCCGAGCGTTCGGAAGGCAATCAGCGCCGCTACGGACGACGCCATATCGAGCGGCTCGCCTTCATCAAGCACGCTCGAGATCTGGGTTTCCCCGTAGAAGGCATCCGGACCCTGCTCCGCCTCTCCGACAATCCGGCGATGGCCTGCGATGAAGCCCATGCGATCGCGGTCAGCCATCTCGACGAGGTCCGCGACAAGATCGCGAAGCTGCGCTCGCTGGAGACCGAGCTCGCTCGCATCGCCACCACTTGCTCGGGCGGCGTCAAGGCTTGCGACTGTGCGATCATCGAGGCCTTGGCCGATCACGGACAATGTCGCCACGGTCATTGACAGGGTTGAGCCCGAACCGTCCGGGATTGCCGGCGGTTGCCGAGCATTGCGCGACCGGAGGACCGGGGGTCGACAGCCACTGGCGCTTGCTCCGGGCTCAGGAGCCGTCCTTGGCGAAGGCCAGGGGGATCGCAGTTGTCGACTTGAGCTCCTCCATTGCGAACATGGAGGTCACGTCGTTGAGGTCGACGCGTGAAATCAGCTTCTTGTAGAGGGCGTCATAGGCCGCGATATCGGGCACGAAAGCCTTGAGCAGGTAATCGATTTCGCCGCTCATCCGATAGAAATCGACGATCTCGGGCAGGTCGGCGACGGCGGCGTGGAAGCGCTCGAGCCACTCCATCGAGTGGCGGCTCGTCTTGACCGCGATGAAGACGGTTACGCCGGCTCCCAGCCTTGTACGGTCGAGCAGCGCCACCCGCTTTCGAATGAGGCCGCTGCCTTCCAGCTTCTGCACGCGGCGCCAGCATGGAGTGGCCGAGAGGCCAACCTCTGCGGCCAGCTCGGCCAGCGGCATGCTGGCGTCCCTCTGCAGGCAGGAGAGAATTCTGAGATCGAACTCATCCAGCTTGGCCATGGTCCCTCATGCGATCGCGCGATCCGGTTGCCCATTTGATCATGGAATGGGTAACAGATTTCAAGGACAGAGAACAAATTGGTATGAGTTTCTAGAAGTGGGGAATTTTTGACCGAGATCGCAAACGCGTTTCCCGTCTCCCGAGTTATCCTTGCTGCAAGCGATGGAGAGGGGAGTTCGCGTCATGCAGGGGTTCTTGAGCGAGGGCAGGCGCGCAGACGTGCTGCAGGTCCTGCGGACGGATAGCGGCACGCTTTCCCGCGATTACCTCAAGRMGGCCCGCGCGGTGCTCGAAGAGATCGTTGCCAATCCGGAAGCCATTCTGCGCCTGCCCCTGGAGCGCAAGCCCGGCAGCTATGCCCGGAACCTTCTCGTGGGTGACGATGGCGTCAGCGTCTGGGCGATGGTCTGGAGCCCCGGCGCAGCGACGTCGATCCACGATCACCATTGCTCCTGCTGCTTCGGGGTGGTCAGCGGAACGGTCACCGAGACCTGGTATCGCGCCGTCGACGAGAGCCGTGCCGTCCCCACCCAGGAGCATGCGCGCATGCCGGGCTTCGTGGGCTGCATGCTGCCCTCAGGTCCCAATATCCACCGCATGCAGAACCTCGGCAGCACGGACGCGATCTCGATCCATATCTACGGCTTCGATCATCAACGCCACGCCTCGTCGATCGAGACTGAGTTCACCGTCCTGACGAACTGAACTGCGCTGCAGGCGAGCGCGGCCGGCAGGGATCGAGGCTTAGGCCAGGCGCCTCGGTCGGCGGACGGCTCTCACCTTGCCACTGTTTCCGCCTCCGCAGAAGAACTGATCACCGCCATCGGCCTCGAGCCCTGACACGCCCATGCCGGGCGGCAGATCGAGCACCTCCAGGACCTCTCCCGTTCGAGGGTCGACTCGTCTCAAGTCGCTCTCGTCACCGTCCCATGTGCCGTGCCAGAGTTCCTGGTCGCTCCACGTGACTCCGGTGACGAAGCGATTGGATTCGATTGTGCGAAGAATCGTCCCGGTCTCGGGATCGATCTGATGGATTTTGCGGTCCCGGTACTGCCCCACCCAGAGTGTCCCTTCGGCCCAGGCGAGCCCCGAGTCGCCGCCGCCGCCCGGAGCGGGGATCGTCGCAAGCACATGACCGGTCTTCGGATCGATCTTCTGAATGCGGCTTTCGGCAAGCTGAAACAGGTGTTGGCCGTCGAAGGCCGTTCCGGCATGTGCTGCCACCTCGATCGAGCGAACCGTCTTCCCGCTGGCAGGGTCGAGCGCGCTCAGCTTGTCGCCGGACGCGAACCAGACGTGCTGGCCATCGAAGGTCAATCCGTGGACGTGGTCGACACCCGGAAAGGGACCATACTCACGGAGAATTTCGGCTGCTGATTTTTCCATGCCTCTCATCCTAGTCGCTTGGCAGCGGAGCGGGGAGTAACAAGGTTGTCGTGAATCCCGGCATCGGCGGGGTGATCCAGCGCCGCGCCCGTCCGTGACCGAAGGATTGCACCTTTCCGGTTGCCGCAAGCGCGTCCAGCGCCCGCTGCACGGTCCGCTGGCTGGCGCCAAGCGCAAGCGCGAGCGCGGAGCTCGACCACGCCTCACCATCGGCAACGAAAGCCAGCACGTCCGCATGCCGTTCCTCAACGGGCCGGGCCAGGACGGCGACATCGCCAGCGTGGTGCAGCGCTAGCGAGAAGCCTTGTTTCGTCGCGCTTAAGCCGGCCAGCCCCCGCAGCAATCGGCGCAGCCGCCCAATTTCGACCCGCAACCGGGCGCGGTGCGATTCGTCGGCCTGCTTCGCTCCGAAGGCCCGCGCGACGAGCATGTCGCGCGATACGTCCCCGGGCCACGCTTCGGCCAGTGTCCGTGCCAATGCGAACAAGACCGGGCGGGTGGCGAGTGAGACAACCCTGTGCGGGGCGCGCACCACATATCGGCACGCATCCACCACGAGAGCATCCGACGCCTGCAGCGTCTCGACATCCTGGAGCAGGAGCGGGCGCTCCTCGCCACGCGCGATCAGCCGTGCTGCCGTTGTGCTCAGCAGGAGGGCCGCGCTTTCGACCTCTGCGGTCAGCGCCGGGATACCGGCACGGCGCGCCGCATCTTCGGCATGCGCAAGCGCAACACGCGCCGCCTTCGTCCGGAGGCGTCGCATCGCGATTCCTGCCGCCACCAGTTCGTGGACGGTCCGCGATGCGGGCGGAAGGGGGATGGGGTCGAGTTCGGCAAGCTTGCGCTCGGCCTCGTCGAGGCGCCCGATCAGCAGGAGCCGGCGCACCTCGAGATGCCGCGCATGGGCGCCGTTCAGCCGGTCACCGTGCTCCTCGAGTGTCGCGCGCGCTGCATCGAGCGCCTTCGCAGGCCAGCCGAGATCGCGGGAGGCGAGCGCGATCTCGGCCTCGGCGACAATGCACCGTGCTCTCGCCACGGCCTCTTTCGGGCCGAAGGAACGGGCCGCGCGCCGCAGGAGACCCTTCGCCCGAACGAGATCCCCGAGCTGGGCCATCGCGATGCCCCGCAGCGCGAGCGCGGGCGCATMGTCGCGCAGCGCAACCCGGTTCAAGGCGCCGAGGGGATCGCCTGCGGCAAGCGCGCGCGCCGCCGCGGTGATCAGAGAGTCCATCGGAATCCCGTCACATTTGTCACTCCCACCCCTCGAGGCGCTGTCCCTATCAATCTCATCACCGCCGACCACCCGTCGCTTCGCAAGAGGGGCGAGCGGCGAAGGTCACCTGACGACAGGAGCTGCGACAATGACGATACATATCACCGGGACGCGTGAAGAGTGGCTGGCCGCCCGGCTCGGGCTGCTCGATGACGAGAAGGACCTGACACGGCGCAGCGACGAACTGGCGCGGCGGCGCCAGGAACTGCCCTGGGTGCAGGTCGACAAGGAGTACCGCTTCGAGACCGATGATGGCAGCGCCGCACTGACGGACCTCTTTCGAGGGCGCTCGCAACTCCTCGTCTATCATTTCATGTTCGGGCCCGACTACAAGGCGGGGTGCCCGTCCTGCTCTGCAATCGCCGATGGGTTCAACGGCTTCTACCTGCACCTCGCGAACCACGATGTGACGCTCACGGCGGTGTCGCGGGCGCCGCTCACCAAGCTGCAGGCCTACAAGCAGCGGATGGGGTGGACGTTTCCCTGGGCATCCTCGGCCGGCGGCGACTTCAATTACGACTTCAACGTCTCGTTCACCGAGGACGTGCAGCGCGCGGGGGCGATAGACTACAACTATCGGCGCAGCGGTTTCGTAATGGACGCACTGCCGGTCACGGGCCCCGTCGCCGATTTCGCGGCCATGTCCGGGACCGATGTGCCGACATATACGCGCGACAGGCCGGGCATGAGCGCCTTCGTGCGCGACAATGGCGTCGTCTACCACACCTATTCCACCTATGCGCGCGKGGTGGATGGCATCTGGGGCATGTATCCCTGGCTCGACCGCGCACCCAAGKGGCGCAACGAGGCCGGTGGTCCCTGGTGGCGCCGCCACGACGAATACGAGCAGGGGTGAGTGAGGTCATGGCGATCCGTTCCGAAAGCGGCGGCGTGGCGGCTCACGGTGCTGCCGACTGGCTATGCCTCGCGGCAGCGCCGACCTTCGCGGTCATGGCGCTGCTCACCGGCATGAATGGCGGTGGTCAGCTGGATATCCTCTGCACGGCCGCACAAGGCGCATCTCCGTTGAACGGAATGGTGCCGATGTACGTGCTGATGAGCGCTTTCCACATGGCGCCCTGGCTGAAGCTGATCGCCAGTCGGCAGGAGCGGCGGCGCACGCTGAGGACTTGGCGCTGACGTTCACGATGACGATGGCGGACACCGGCCATAATGCCCGAGTCCGGCTTTGCGCCACAACGGCCTCCCTGCGGGGGGCATCAAGCGATTTCGTGCCGTTGGTATCCGCTCGCACGCCGGTGCGCGGGCGGTTATCCTCGCCGGAGCTCACCCGGGCATCGCGTAAGCCGCGCGGTCGATGCCGTGACGGGCGAGCTTGTCGTAAAAGGTCTTGCGCGGGATGCCCAGCATCTCGAGGGTTGCGCGGACATCGCCGCGATTGGCTTCCAGCGCCTCGCGGATCAGGTTCGCTTCGATCGCGGTGAGGCGCTCGGGCAGGCTGGAGGGCACGGCATCCTCGCGCGCCTGCGCAGCCGGCATGTCGCCGGAGAGCCCGAGCGCCACGCGTTCGGCGAAATGGACCAGCTCACGGACATTGCCCGTCCAGGCATTCTCGACCAGGTGACGCTCGACGCTGCGGTCCAGCGCCGGCACCTCGCGCCCGTATTTTCGCGCCGCCCGGGCGAGGAACTGGGCAAAGAGCAGCGGCACGTCGCGGCGCCGCTCGCGCAGGGGAGGGATGCGCAACGTGACCACGTTGAGGCGGTAATAGAGATCCTCGCGGAAATCGCCGCGCTGCGCGGGGTCGCCTAGATCGAGCTTCGTCGCGGCGACGACGCGCAGGTCGACGCGGCGCAGGTCGTTGGAGCCGAGCGGCGTGATCTCGCGCATCTCCAGCACGCGCAGCAGCTTGACCTGGGCTGCGGGCGGCATGCTCTCCAACTCGTCGAGGAAGAGCGTGCCGCCGCTGGAATGCTCGATGCGGCCGATCCGTCGCTTCTGCGCGCCGGTGAAGGCGCCGGCCTCGTAGCCGAAGAGCTCGCTCTCGATGACGCTCTCGGGCAGCGCGCCGCAGTTCAGCGCGACGAAGGGCTTGTCGCGGCGGCGACCGAGCCGATGCAGCAGATTGGCGACGACCTCCTTGCCCGTGCCGGTTTCGCCCAGCACCAGGACGTCGACATCGACATCGGCGAGATCGCGAATGGTCTGGCGCAGGCGCAGGATGGCAGGCGCCTCGCCGAGCAGCGCGGTCTCCTCGTCGGAGCTGGCGGCAAGCGCACGCAGGCGACGGTTCTCGATGATGAGCGCGCGCTTCTCCACCGCACGGCGCAAGGTTTCGACCAGGCGCTCGGTCGAATAGGGCTTGGCGATGAAGTCATAAGCGCCTTCGCTCATCGCCTCGACCGCCATGGCGATATCCGCATGACCGGAGATCACGATCACCGGAATGTCCGGATCGAGGGCGCGCAGTTGCCTGGACAAGGCGATGCCGTCCATGCCGGGCATACGTACATCGGTCACGACGACGCCGGCATAGTCCGGGCCGATACGGTCGAGCGCGGCCTGGGCCGAGCCCAGTGGCACCGCACGGAAGCCGGCGAGGCGCAGCGCCTGCGCATTGGCGTCTCGCAGATCGGGATCGTCATCGACGAAGGCGACCTCGATGATGCCGTGGGTGCTGTCGGGACCGGTCATGCGGCTCTCTTCAGGCTGATCGTGAAGGTGCTGCCTTTTCCGGCGCGGCTGGCGACATTAAGCGTGCCGCCGAAGGCCGCGACGATGTCGTGGGAGATCACCAGCCCGAGGCCGAGCCCGCGCGATTTCGTGGTGCGGAACGGGGTGAAGAGCGCCGCCAGGGCCTCCGCGTCGAGCCCCGGTCCGTTATCGACGATGGCGATCTCGACGTGCTCGGCTTCAGTTGCGATGCTGATGGCGAGCCGCGGTGCCTGCCCGTTCCGGCGCTGGGCCATGGCCTCGATGGCGTTGCGCATCAGGTTGACGAGGACCTGTTCGAGTTCGACCGGGCGGGCAAGCACCGAGACCGGCGGGGTCAGCGCCGGGACCACCGGCGTGACGCCGGCCTGGCGCAGCGCGGCATCGAGGATCATCAGCGCGCCGTCGATCGCCTCTCGAAGATCGACCGGCCCAAGCGGCCCCCCGCCGCGCCGCGCGAAGCCGCGCAGCGTGTCCGTGATGGTGCCGATCCGCTCGGTCAGCCTGACGATCTTGCCCAGCGCGCCGTCGACGCTGGCCGCATCCGTACGCTCGAGGAAGGCGCGGGCATTCTCGGCATAGGTCCGCATCGCGGCGAGAGGCTGGTTGATTTCGTGGGCGACGCCGGCCGTGACCTGGCCCAAGGTTGCGAGTCGGTTGGCCTTTGCCAACTCCTCGCGCGCATCGGAGAGGCGCTCCTGCGCCCGCGTGCGCTCCGCCATCTCTTCGACGAGCCGGGCATTCGCTCCGGCGAGCGCGGCGGTGCGCTCGGCGACGCGCCGTTCGAGCTCGTCCTTGATCCGCGCCTCGGCGCTGCGCCTAGCGAGGTTGACCTGACGGCGGCGCAGCGCCAGCGCGCCGAGCGCGGCGCCCGGCATGAGCAGGAGCGCGATGAGCGTCTGCAGTTCCGCCCGCTGGTCGCGGATCGCCTGGTCGACCGGGAGGAGCACCTCGAGCCTCCAGTCGGTGGTCGGGATCGGGATACGCGAGGCGACATGCGCTCCGGCAACAGCGCCGGTGCCGCGGACGATTTCGTCCTCGCGCTGCAAGGGCAGCAGCGTCAGCGGCGCGGCGCCGAATTGCAGGGACTGCCGGATCTCAGCTGCTGTCTGTGGGGCCAGGGCCTCTTCGACCCGGAAGCGCCAGTCCGCAAATGTGGAGAGCAGCACGACGCCGCGCTTGTCGACGACGAAGGTCTGCCCGCCGAGCGCCCGCCAATCGGCCTCGACCTGGTCGAACTCGACCTTGACCACGATCACGCCGAGCGCGGTCTCGCCGTCATCCACGCGGCTGGTGATGTAGAGGCCGGGGCGCTTGCTGACCGTGCCGAGCGCAAACTGCTCGGCCGCGCCGCCGGAGACGGCAGCGCTGAAATAGTCGCGGAAGGCGTAGTCGTTGCCGACAAAGCTCGTCGGCTCGCGCCAGTTGCTCGCGGCGATCGTGATCCCGTCCTTGCCGAGCACATAGATCACGGCGGCGCGGGTCTCGCGCGCGATCGCCTCCAGCTTGCTGTCGAGGGCCTGCCTGTCGCCATCGACCAGGGCCGCGCGCACATCGGGATCGCGCGCCAGGATGACCGGCAATGCGCGCTGCTTCTCCAATTCGCCGCGCAGGATCGCGAGCGCCAGCGTGCCGGCATCCTCGGCGCGAGCGTGCGTGGTCGCGATGGCGCGGTTGCGGCCGATATCGCCGGCGATCACGAAGGCGACGACGGCGATGACCGCGACAAGCAGCCCGAAGGCGATCCAGCGGCGCCTGGCCGCCCAGCGGTCGCGCTCTTCCGGCGGGGGTATGGTCATGTCCCATCATGTGCGGAAATCCGCACAAATCAACCTTTCGCTGTGCGGGGGATCGCCAGGGTGCATCGCCGCGAGAAGCGCGTGGCCGGTCAAGCCTTTGAATATACGCAATTAAATTCGTCTTCAGGGCTTGGCACGGCGATTGCCAACAGCGCGGCCAAGCGGCGTCCAGAACAGCAAGAACACCGCGAGACCGACCCCAAGGAGGAAGTCATGGCGATCACGCTCGACCAGGCGCCGGCCCAGCCGGCCCCTGCCAGGAAATTCTATCAGCATCTCTATGTGCAGGTGCTCGCGGCCATCGCGGCCGGCATCCTGCTCGGCCATTTCTGGCCGGAGCAGGGCGCTGCCCTCAAGCCGCTCGGAGACGCCTTCATCAAGCTGGTGAAGATGATCATCGCGCCCGTCATCTTCCTGACGGTCTCGACCGGCATCGCCGGAATGAGCGACATGCAGAAGGTCGGGCGCGTCGCCGGCAAGGCGATGATCTACTTTCTGACCTTCTCGACGCTGGCGCTGATCATCGGGCTTGTGGTCGGTAACTTGCTGCAGCCGGGCGCCGGCCTGCACATCAACCCCGCCAGCCTCGACGCGAAATCGGTGCAGGGCTACGCGACCCAGGCGCATGATTCCAGCGTGGTCGGCTTTCTCCAGAACATCATCCCGAACACGATCGTCGGCGCCTTCGCCTCCGGCGACATCCTGCAGGTGCTGTTCTTCTCGGTGCTGTTTGGCCTGTCGCTGTCGATGGTGGGCGAGCGCGGCAAGCCGGTGGTCGACTTCCTGCAGGCCCTGTCGGCGCCGATCTTCAAGCTCGTCGCCATCCTGATGAAGGCGGCCCCGCTTGGCGCCTTCGGCGCCATGGCCTTCACCATCGGCCGCTATGGCATCGGCTCCGTCGCCAATCTGGCGATGCTGATCGGCACCTTCTACCTGACCTCGGCGATCTTCGTGCTCGTCGTGCTCGGTGCGGTCGCGCGCTATAACGGTTTCTCGATCCTGGCGCTGATCCGCTACATCAAGGAAGAGATCCTGCTGGTGATCGGCACGTCCTCCTCGGAGGCAGCGCTGCCGACCCTGATGGAGAAGATGGAGCAGGCCGGCTGCAAGCGCTCCGTCGTCGGCCTCGTCGTGCCGACCGGCTACTCGTTCAACCTCGACGGCACCAATATCTACATGACGCTGGCGGCGCTCTTCATCGCCCAGGCCATGGACATCCACCTGCCGCTCGGCGACCAGATCCTGCTGCTGCTGGTGGCGATGCTGAGCTCGAAGGGAGCGGCCGGGATCACGGGCGCTGGCTTCATCACGCTGGCCGCCACCCTGTCCGTCGTGCCGGCCGTCCCGGTTGCCGGCATGGCGCTGATCCTCGGCATCGACCGGTTCATGTCGGAATGCCGTGCGGTGACCAACTTCATCGGCAACGCCGTCGCCACGATCGTGGTGGCGCGCTGGGAGGGCGAGCTTGATCAGGACCGGCTCAAGGCCGCGCTGAGCGGCGATCTGCCGGACCTGCTCGACGAGCCCTTGCTCGCCCCGGCCGAGTGATCCTTGCCGCCGCTGGCACGTGAGCGGACCTGAAGCTGCGGAATGTGCCAGCCACCGGCTGGCCAGTCCGCAGCGCAGGGCAGCCCTTGAGCGGCCCGGCCCCAGCCGGGCTGCGATCTACAGGCGGCGATCGGCCGCTCCTCCCTTGAAGGCCGCGAGCGCGATGGCGACGAAGGCGCCGACGCTTCCGAGGCTGCGGGTCTCCCGGCGCGTGACCAGATACTCTCCGGCCATGACATCGAAGTCGCGGACGGTCAGCGCGCGCAGCCGGGGGTCGAAGCCGCGCTCGCGGTCGAGCACGATTCCGACGCCGATGCCGGCCGCTACGGCCTCCTTGACCGCCTCCCGGCTGCCAAGGATCAGATGCGGCGTGATCTCGATGCCGTGGTCGGCCAGCGCCGTCTCGAAGAGATGGCGGGTCATTGAGCCGGCCTCGCGCGTGACGAGGCGCTGACCCACCAGTTCGGCTGCCTCGACCTGGCTGCGCTCCCACCAGGGATGGCCGGCATGGACCAGGATCTCCAGCCGCTGATCGAGCAGAAAGTTGCAGGCAAAATCCGGATGCGGCTCGCGCAGGGTCGCGATGCCGATGTCGACGCGGTGCTGCGCGACGAGGTCCAGCAGGTTGCTGGAATTTTCGAGCCGCAGGTCGAGCTGCACTCCCGGATGCTCGACGGCAAAGCGCTTCAGGATCGGCATCGCCACATAAGGCGCGCATAGACCGATGGAGAGATGACCCACGGCAAGGCTGCGGCCGTTGCTCATCCGGGCTGAGATATCGTCGAGCATGAGGATTGCCTGCCGGACTCTCGGCAACAGGTCGAGTGCGTCCGGCGTCAGTTCTACACCGCCCGCCATGCGCAGGAACAGGCGCGTCCCGACGGCATCCTCAAGGGATTTCACGTGCTGGGTGATCGCAGGCTGGCTGACGCCCAGCGCCTGGGCGGCGGCTGAGAACGTGCGATGGCTCGCGACGGCGTGGAAGGCACGGAGTTGGGACAGGTTCATGGGGCGGGCCGGCGTTAGAATAAGTGAAGCTTCATTTCAGTGTCACACAATTTAGCAACACTTATATCACGACAGCTCCTAAAGGCACGGAGACATTCATGCCAAGCCCCAGCATCAAAGGCCTCACACGGATCGCCGCCATCGCGGCGGCGGCGTTCACCCTGGCAGGCGGCGCCGCACACGCCAGGGAGGTCGTGATCTACAACGCCTCCGACAGCGTCAACACCGCGCTGGTCGGCGCCTTCAAGAAAAAGCATCCCGATATCGAGGTGAAGTTCGTATCGGGTTCGACCGGCCCGATCGCCGAACGCGCGATCGCCGAGAAGGCCAAGCCCCAGGCCGACGTCGTCTATCTCGTCAACAACGCCGCTCTGGAGCAACTCAAGCAGGCCGGCGTATTCGAGCCCTACGAGCCGAAGGGCTCGAAGATCCTGCCCGCCTTCCGCGACGCTGATGGTTTCTACAACAAGTACTTCGCCACGACGATGTGCATGGTCGTCAACAAGGAACGGTTGGCGCAGAAGGGCCTGCCGATGCCCGCGACCTGGGAAGACCTGATCAGGCCGGCTTATCGCAAGGAGATTTCGCTGCCGTCGCCGCTCAAATCGGGCACCGGCGGCGCCATCCTCACCACTTTCGTCGACGCTTTCGGCTGGCCGTTCGTCGAGAACCTGAACGAGAACGTCTACCAGTATTCCGATGGAGGTTCCGGTGGCGCGCAACTGGCCGGCGCGGGCGAAGTCGCGATCGGCCTGACCTTCGATACCACCTGTTTCGAGACCAAGGCCTCGGGCAAGCCGGTCGAGATCGTCTATGGCCGGATCACGCCCAACGTCACCGAGGGCGGTGGTCTCGTTGCCGGCGGTCCCAACCCGGCCGAGGCCAAGGTCTTCCTCGATTTCATGGCGAGCGACGATGCCGCCGCTGTGCTCGGCAAGGTGGTGGGCGCGACCGCGGTGCCCGGGCACGGTCTGGTCGATCTGAAGCAGATCACGCTCTGGCAGATGCGCCGCCCCGTCGACATGACAGCGTTCCGGCGCGAATTCGCCAGCCGCATCCTCAAGCAGTGACGGATTTGGCCACCGTGATCGAACTGGCGGCCTCGCCCTTTGCCGCAGAGCGACCGGCCCTCGTGAGGGGCCGGCCGCATCTGGCCGTGCGCGACATCGTCAAATCCTATGGCGGTTCCGCCCGGGCGGTCGATGCCGTCTCGCTCGATCTCGCCAAGGGAGAATTCGTGACCCTTCTCGGCGATTCCGGCTGCGGCAAGACGAGCTTGCTCCGGATCATCGCCGGCTTCGTGCGGCCGGATGGCGGGCGCGTCCTGCGCGCGGAGCAGGATGTCACCGACATGGCTCCAGCGCGGCGGCGCATGGGCTTCGTCTTCCAGTCCTATGCGCTGTTTCCGACGAAGACCGTCGCCGAGAATATCGGTTTCGCGCTCATGATCGCCTCGCGCGGCCGCGATGAACGGGAGCGCCGCGTCGTCGAATTGGCACGACTCGTCGAGATGGAGCGACTACTCGAACGCTATCCGCACGAATTGTCGGGCGGTCAGCAGCAGCGCGTCGCACTGGCGCGCGCGCTCGCATCCGATCCCGAGGTGCTGCTGCTCGACGAGCCGATGTCGGCACTCGATGCTCGCATCCGCGTCAAGCTGCGTAACGAGCTGCGGTCGATCATCGACAGGCTCGGCATCACAACCCTCTATGTGACGCATGATCAGGAAGAAGCCCTGGCCCTGTCCGACAGGGTCGCGGTGATGTGCAACGGACGCTTCGAGCAGATCGGCACGCCCGCGGAAATCTATCACCGCCCCGGTTCCCTCTTCGTCGCGCAGTTCATCGGCGTCTCGAACCTGATCGAAGGGCATGCGGTGGCCGGCGGCGTGGACGCCTATGGCGAGATCTGGCCCATGGCGCTCCCGCCCGATATCCGATCCGGCGAACGCGTCACCGCTGTCTATCGGCCCGAGCATATTGGGGTCGCCTCAGCTGCCCACCCTGGGGTAAGCGGGCTCCCTGGGCGGATCGCGGGCGCGGCCTTCCTTGGTGCCGTCGTGCGCCTCACCGTGACGCTGGACTCCGGGCGGACCGTCATTGCCGATTGCCCGTCGCACGAGGCTGAGCGGATCGGCACACGCGGCGCGCCGGTCATCGTCATGCCAGATGCTCGGCGCGCGGCGCTGATACCGGCGCGGGGCCGGTCATGACGCGCCTGCTGCGCCAAGTGCCGCGTGCACTCGCGAGCGGCGTCGTCACGCTGCTGCTGCTGGTCTTCATCGGCGTGCCGATCGGCGCCGTGCTCGTCAATAGCTTCGTCATCTCCGGTCCGATGCCTCTGGTGCGCCTGAAGGCGGTCACGGTCGAGGCCCTGGACCAGCTACCGACGGAAGACAGGGCAATCCTGATGCGCCGCTGGAGCGAGACGGCGACCGAGCCGGAACGCGTCGAAGGGAGCGCTGCGGCCTTCCGGCTCGCCGGGCTCACCCCGCCCTGGGATCGCACCGCGCCCTATTCCGAACAGGCTCAGGCGATGCAGGCCGCACTCACCGCCCTTGGGCCGCAGGACAGGGCCGAGGTGGCCGACAATCAGGCGCTCGCGCATGTGATGTTGCACAAACGGACTGCGCTCGCCTTCAGGGTGAAGAGCTTGATCGGCCAGCAGGCGTTCGACACGCTGCGCAATGGCTCCGAGGAGCGCTGGGGGCTCGACCACTACCTGAAGGTCTTCCAGGATTCCTATCTTCGAAACGCTGCATTCAATAGCCTGACGCTTGCCGGCCTGTCGGTGGTCTTCACGGTGCCCCTGGCGTTTGCGTTGGCTTACGGCATCAATTGCGGCGGCGTGCCCTGGCCCTCTGTGATGAGAGGCGTCTTCCTGATGCCGCTGGTCGCACCACCGGTGCTGATCGCGACCGCGACCGTGATGCTGTTCGGCCGGCGCGGGCTGGTGACGCATTCGCTGCTCGACCAGGGCCTCGGGCTGATCGACGCTGATGAGAGCAATCTCTACGGTCTTCTCGGCGTCGTGCTGGCACAGACATTGTCCTTCATGCCAGCGACGCTGATCATTCTCGACAACGTCCTGCGCCGGCAGGACGGGCGCATCGACGAGGCCGCAGCCGGACTTGGCGCTGGTCACTTCACCACCTTTCGCCATGTCACGCTGCCGCTGGCCTTGCCCGCGATCAAACGCGCGATCGTGCTCGTCTTCATCATGAGCCTGACGGATTTCGGCAATCCGCTGATTCTCGGCCGGGATACCCCTGTTCTCGCCGGGATCGTCTATGACGAGATCACCGCCTACAGGAATACGCCGCTTGCCGCCGCGCTTTGTGTCTGGCTGATCATCCCCTCGCTGCTGCTCTATCTCGGCCTCGAGCTGTTCGGGCGCCGCAAGGGCTACTCGAGCGCGAGCATCGCGGGGCGCTCCGAGCTGCCCATGCCGCGCTCCTGGCGCATCGGCCTGGCCACGCTGGCCGGGATGGTGGGCGCGCTCATCTTCGCGGTCTACGGCACCATGGCGCTGGGTGCTGTGACAAAGGTCTGGGGCACCGACTGGAGCCTGACGCTCGGCCATTTCACGGGAGAAGGCGCAAAGGTCGGCCTTGCCGGCACGGGCTATGGCAGCTCCGAGCGCGGTCTCGAACTCGTCTGGGAAAGCCTGCGTATCGGTGTGATCGCGGGCCCGGTGGGTGGATTGTTCGCCGTGGTGATCGCCTATGTCGTCGAGCGCCTGCGGCCGCCGGGCGCCAACCTCATCGTCTTCCTCGTGCTGGTGCCGGCGATCCTGCCCGGCATCATCTTCGGCATCGGTTATATCGTCGCCTTCAACATCCCCTTCGGCATTCCGAGCCTGTCGCTGACCGGCACCTCAGCGATCCTCGTCGTCAATATCCTGTTCTCGAACATCTTCGTCGGCGTGCTGGCCGCCCGCGCAGCCCTGCAGCGCGTGGACGGTTCCATCGACGAAGCAGCAGAAAGTCTTGGCGCCGGCCTCGTCCTGCGCTTCCTGAACGTCACGCTGCCGATCTTGCTGCCGGCCCTGCTGCTCGGCATGCTCTATGTCTTCATCGACGCGCTGACGACACTGTCCTCGGTCATCTTCCTGGTCTCCGGCAACCACAAGCTCGCTTCGGTGGCGATCTTCAACCACGCCAGCTCTGGTGAATTCGGCTATGCCGCCGCCAAGAGCCTCGTCCTGCTGGCCTTCGCGCTCGCCGCCATCGGCCTCGCAAGATTGATCGAAAAGCGCAGGGAGCCTGGTCGGCACCGGCTCTCGCCACTGCGTTGGCTGACGTTGCCGCGCTTCTCAGCATTCTCGAAATGACGATGGCCATGGAAGACAATCTCGTATCGCGCGACGCAACTGCCTTCTTCCACCAGAAGGGATCGAGCCCCTGTTTGTCGGCACTGCGGGCCGCGGAGGGCATCTGGCTCGAGGATAGCGAGGGGCGCCGCTTCATCGACCTGCACGGCAACACCGTCCACCATATCGGGCATGGTCACCCCGAGGTGATCGCGGCGTTGAAGCGTCAGCTCGATACGCTGCCCTTCGCGCCGCGCCGCTTCACCAACGAACCCGCAGTTGGGCTGGCCGAGAAGCTGCTGGCGTACTGGCCCGGTGCGCGGGCCAAGGTTCTCTTCGCGACCGGCGGTTCGGACGCCATGGAGATCGCCCTGAAGCTGGCGCGCGTGACGACGGGCCGCCACGAGACGATCTCGCTGGAAGGCTCCTATCACGGGCACGGCTTCGGCGCTTTTGGCCTGTCGAAAGCCGCAGCGGACCCGCGCCTCGGCCCCTTCCTGCCGGGGCGTCGGCACGTGACGCCCTATTGGGCGCCGGACGGCGCGCAGCGCATGCTCGCGGAGATGCGCGAAGCTCTTGGGAGGTCCGAGACCGGCATCGCGGCCGTTGTCGCTGAGCCGATCCGTTCCAACTGCCATGTCCCGCCGGACGGGCTCTGGGCCGAAGTGCGCGATCTCTGCAACCGGCACGGCGCACTGCTGATCTTCGACGAGATTCCATCAGGCCTCGGCAAGACCGGCCGCTTCTTCGCCTTTGAACATGTCGGCGCCATACCCGACGCGGTGGTGCTCGGTAAGGCGCTGGGTGGTGGGCTCCTGCCGATCGCCGCCGTCATCGCCGACGCGCGGCTGGACATCGCCCCCGAGCTCGATCTCGGTCACTACACGCATGAGAAGAACCCGCTCACCACGCGAGCCGCCCTGACCATGATCGATATCGTCGAGCGTGACGGGTTGGTGCGGCGCGCTGCCGAGCTTGAACGGCGCATCAGGTCGCGCATCGCCGCTCTCGCAAGCGAGGCCCCCGCCATTCTCGGCGTACGAGGGTGCGGATTGCTGCTCGCCATCGAGTTCGACCCCGCCGCTTTCGGCATGAATCCCGGCCCGGCATTCGCGGCCAGGCTCGTGTCGCGCTGTTTCGAGTTCGGCCTTTCGACGACGTCCAAAGGGCCGGCCAGCATCGGCTTTTCTCTGCCCATGACCGTGACCGATGCCGAACTCGAACTGTGTTTCGAACGGCTCGAAAGGGTGGCCGCGGCGCCTCCTTGCTGAAATCGCACTGCTGTCGCAGCGTACCTGCAAGATGCCGCGTCCGGTCTGCGGGAGGGCCAGCAACATGGTCAGAGGCATCCCCGAGGGCAAGTGTCCCGCTGGCTCTCCGCTACGGGAGGGAGCGCGAGGAAAGCGCTTGATAGAACCTTTTAAACGGGTATAGGCGGTTACATGGATGCCAACGACCTGCCGCCCCCCAGCCGCGCTGTGAGTTTGCCGCTTATCGCCAGCGAGCTCGCCTTCGATTTTGTCAATTCTGTCGCGGATCGGGGAGGGACGCAGCATGCCGAGTATCTGCATAACGGGGCCGATATCGTCCTCTGGGCGCATCTCGCAAAACTGCTTAGTGACACGGACAGGGATGCGGCCCTGGCAATGGTCGCTGCCGACGAGGTTCTCGCTTCCCGGCTGCTGAGCGAGGCCCATGCGCTTCGGGAAACCGTCTACGAGATCGGCGCGGCATTGGCCCGGCGCGATACGCCGCGGGAGGAGGATCGCGCGGCGTTGACGGCGGTTCATGCCCATTGCCTGAGCCGGGCGCGGCTCTCGACCTCAGGCGGTGGATTCGCCTGGACATGGGACCCCTACACGGCCCTCGTGGAGGCGGTGCTCGGGCCGATTGCGCTCTCGGCTCTCACCGTGATGACCCAGCAAGATCTCGCGCGGGTCAAGCGCTGCGAGGGAGACCATTGCGGCTGGCTCATGTTCGACACGACCAAGAATCGGCGGCGACGCTGGTGCGAGATGGAGGTTTGCGGCAACCGCGCGAAAATGCGCGCGTTTCGAGCCCGGAAGTTCGAAGCCAGCTGAAGCTGTATTCCAACCGAAGACGTCCTGGCGCCTGATGCCGCGATGGAATGAGCAACGATGCCGATCTCTCTCGCACGTCGGGTCGATACTGAGAGTACTTGCGCGTGATTGTGGATTGACGCAAAGGGACTTGGTGGGGGCGAGGGCAGAAAATGGCTGAGGACTGGGTCAGGGAGCGGGCCGAGAAGTCGCTTTCGCAGATGATCGACTGGATCGGGCGGCATGATAGCCGCAGCGCCGGGCTGATGGGCATCACAGTTGCTATGATGGGCGCGCTCTCGGCTGCAACGCCTGCCGTAAAGCAATGGAACGGCATTTTTATGTTTGCCCTGGCCGTTGCGGCGGGCGGGTTCGCGACGGTTCTGTACCAGTTGATGCGCGGGCAGATTCCTCGCCTGCGGGCTGGAAAACCATCGCTCTCCTTTTTCGGTACTGTCGCAGGCCTCCCGCAGGACGAGTTTCGTTCTCGCTTCGTCAAGATGACGGAAGAAGAATACCTCGATGACGTGTTGAACCAGTGTTACGTCAACGCCCGGATACTGCGTTCGAAGTTTCGCTGCCTCAAGCGGGGGCTGATTGCACTCTTGTTGACTGCCGTCCCGTGGACATGGGCCATATCTTTGGCCAAGTCACTTTAATCGGAGCTTGGAAATCTTCTCCGGCATGTTGCCTAAAAGGCACAGCCGGACGGTAGGTCATCCCCTAATACCTGTAACCAGCAAAAGCTAGTTAGACGGTTTTGGATTGCTCCGGGGGCTTCACCATGTTCCGCCGCGTCGTTCGCCGGGGATTTGCCGGCCTCATGGTTGTGGCCGCAACGTCGACGGCGGGATCGGCCCAGGAGCCTGTACCGCGATCGACGCCTCGCGCCGGCGCCATCGTCTCCGCAAAGGGGGGCGAGGAACTCCAGCTGCAGCGAGAGCCGCGCTGGCACCCGGCCGTCGTGCGCCAGGACGTGGTTGGTGGCGATACGCTGCGTACCGGTGAGATCGGGACGCTCGGCATCACCTTTCAGGACCAGACGACGATCCGCGTCGGGCGCCAGTCGACGCTCGTCGTCAACCAGGTCGCAGCGGCGACGGGCACGACCGAATTGACAGTGCCGAATGGCAATGTCTGGGCTCGTGCCTCGCGCGGCGGTACTGGCGTGACCGTGAAGACGCCGGCCGCCTCGGCCGCGATCCGCGGCACCGACTGGTCGCTGTCGGTCCAGGGCGACCGCACGTCGCTGGTCGTGCTGGAAGGCACAGTCGAGTTCAGCAACCCCCAGGGCTCGGTCACGGTCCAGCAAGGCGAAGGCGCAACGGCGCGTATCGGAGAACGTCCGACCAAGACCGTTCTGGTCAGGTCCGACGATCGCGAGCAGATGCTGTT
Source organism: Allobosea sp. 05T439 (assembly GCF_056396005.1). Classification (NCBI taxonomy): domain Bacteria; kingdom Pseudomonadati; phylum Pseudomonadota; class Alphaproteobacteria; order Hyphomicrobiales; family Alloboseaceae; genus Allobosea; species Allobosea sp. 05T439. The sequence goes on from NZ_JBFTKP010000006.1 coordinate 48,501, forward strand.
CTACATGGAGCTGCGCGGCCTGTTCCGTGGCCTGCCGGCGACCCGCCTCGACGGTGCGGCACGGCGCAGCGAGCGCGCGCGGCTCGCCGCCATCCCGATCCCGGCGCGCACGACTGAGGATTGGGTCGCGATTGCGGAAAATGGCATGGGTCATGATCCGCGCGAGATCGTGCTGCAGGCGGTGGCGGAGGCGCGCCGGCGCCTCGGCCAGCGTCCGGCTTTCATCCCGGGCCCGGACGAGGACTGGACTGCGGCGCGGCGCGGTACGGGCGAGACGCAGGCGAACCGTTCCAGCCAGAGCGCCCGCCTCGATCTCGTCGAGGCGATGCTCGCGGGTTCGGCCAAGCGCTACAAGGAAGCAGCCGCGCTGTTCGCGCGGGCGGCACGTGGCACGACGGGGCGCCAGCAACTGACGGCGCGATGCGGTTATTACGCCGCCGCCACGATGGCCGAACCCAAGCGCGTGCTGCCAATGCCACGCGTCGGTGGAGCGGACCAGAATGTCTGTGCCGCCTATGTCATGGGCTTCGGCAAAGGCCTGGAAGAGGCGGCAAACGTGCTGCGTCAGACGGAGAAGGCGGCGCCCCGCCACCTGCTCTCCTCGATGGTGTCGGCGCAGGTCTCGTTGCTCCTGAACCGACGCGACGAGATGCGGGCCACCGTCGAGCGCATGCGCACCATCGATCCCGACAGCCCCGAGACGCTGCTGGCCTCCGGTTACCTCAAGAGCAGCATCGACAGCGATCTCGATGGGGCCGTTGCCGATTTCACGCGCGGCACGGAGGTCGCTCCCGGCGAGGCCACGCTTTGGAACGGCCTTGGCCTCGCCGAGAGCGCCCGCGATGCGCCGCTTGAGGCCGAGCGTGCCTTCCGGCGGGCTATCGCGGTCGATCCCGATGATCCTGTTGCCTATGCGAATCTCGCCACTCTCTTGCTCGACCAGAGCCGCGTCGATGAAGCCGGAAGGCTGATCGAGAAGGCACTGGCGCTCGATCCCTCGCTCGATGCCGCCTACACCGCCAAGGGGCGCTACTACCTGCAGAAGGGCGACATGGCGAAGGCGCTGGAGTTCACGCTCGCCGGAAGCGCCGCCAATCCAGCTGACGCGCAGAGTCTGCTCGCGGTCGCCATTGCCCAATATCAGAGTGGTGACCTGGAAGTGGCTGGCCAGGCGCTCGACAATGCCGACCGTCTCGACAAGAACGATCCCATCATATCCATCACCCGGACTGCCATCGCCGTCGACCAGCTCGAGGCCGATGCCGCCATCATCAATGCGCGCGAGGCTGTGAGACGCTATCGCAACCGTGGGGGCTATTTCGCGGCGCTGGCGACGACGAAGACCGGTGGTTCCTATCTCGGGCAGGCCTATCGCCTGCTGAGCCTCGAGGATTGGGGGCGCTATTACACCGACCGCGTCGCCGATCCGTTCAGCGCCACGAGCTATTTCGACCAATCGGCAGCGCGCCGCGCCCGGCCGCTCTTCGCCCGCCCGACGCTCGACCAGATCGAAGGCGGTACCGCCGATGTCGCCGGCAACCTCATCCTGCAGGGCTTGTTCTTCGATCCGCTGGCGGTCTCCGGCCGTATCGGCCGCATCGATCTGCTGCGCCGGCCCTTCATCGACATCGAGTTCGGCGGCTCTCTCATACGCCGCAACGGCCGCAACGGCTGGCAAAGCGAGGCCATGGTCCAGGCCTTCAGCAACGAGCCGGTGCCGACATCGGTTTCCCTGTCCTATAACCGGATCGACACGGGCAATCGCCGCGGCCGGGCCGGCGGCGAAGACGGCCAGTCGGCGGCGGCATTCGTCGGTATCGCGCCCAGTGCGGCCGATCGCTTCCTGCTCTGGGGCACGGTGAACTCAGCCAAGCCGGATCTGATCGCTCCGGCGATCAACCTCTTCGACGCTGATACCAATTCCGTGAAGACCTATCAGGCCGGCGCCGGCTGGAGCCACACATTCGGCTACCGCAACGTGCTGACCGGTGCAGTGGTCGCGACCGGGGCTGATCAGTCACAGCGTCGGACTGTGACGAATGCCGCCGTCATCGACGATCCAACCTTCGGGCCGTTCTTCCTGTCGCTCGACACGCGCGAGCGGAAGGACACGAAGGTCGATTCAGTCACGGCCGCGCTCAGCCATACCTTCGGCTTCGGCGATTTCACCTTGCGCAGCGGCCTCGAAGGCCAGAGCGGACGCATTCGCAGCTTCATCGCGCAAGGCGCGACGCTGTCCATTCCCCTCATTTCGTTCCTGGAAAGCAACGACACCTTTGACGGCACCCGCAGCAATTTCACGGCCGGTCGCGCCTATACCAATCTGCAATGGCAGCCCTCCGACAAGATCCAGATCGAGGGTGGCATCCAGCTGCTCGGCGCCGATATGGGGCCGTCGCGGTCCAAGACCTATGCCGATCCGCGCATCGGCATAGGTTTCTCCCCGATCGATAACCATTGGCTGCGCGCGGCCTGGCGGCGCGACACCGAGTTGCCGAACGGGTTCACATTGTCACCGGTGACCACGGTGGGGCTGGTTCCGAACGCCCTGCCGGTCCAGCTCGGCGGCAACAAGGAAACGGTGGCGCTGCGCTGGGACGCCGAATGGACCCAGAACATTTTCACCGCAGTCGAGTACCAGAACCAGCGAGCCCGAAACCTGCGGCTCGATTTCCCCGACACGCTCGACAGCTTCGACCTGAACAAGGCCAGGATCGACTATGTCACGGCGACCGCGAATATCTGGCTGACGCATGGCATCGGCGTCTTCGGCACCATCGGCATGGCCAATTCCAGTACGATCGACGCGAACGGCCTGGAAGTCGACGTGCCGTTCGTGCCGCGTCGCTTCGCGCGCGCCGGGCTGACTTTCGTCCATCCCAGCCGCATCAAGTTCTCGGTGATCGAGAACTATATCGGTGAGCGCTACGACAGTCCCGGCGGCGTCAAGCTCGATCCTTTCTGGACCACCGACCTCGCGGCCAGCTACGAAACGCCGGATCGGCGCTTTCTGCTGGGACTCTCCCTGCTCAACGTCTTCGACAGGCGCTACGAGCAGGTCGCCGCGCGCGTCGGCACCAGCGAAGCGATCCTCGGTGCGGGCCGCACGATTGCCGGCTCGCTCAAGGTCCGGTTCTGATGGCGCGCGCAGCGCCTGCTCAAGGCCGGGTCGCCGCGGCTCTGCTTCACCGCTACAGGGCCCTGCAGATCGAATTGCGCGGGCGCCCCCGCCTGCGCAACATTTTACTGGCAGCGCTGGTTTCGCTTCTCATCGTGCCGCTGCATGGCCGCGCCGGCATCAGGATCGTCGAGGCCAGGGTCTTCGATATCCTGACCATGATCGCCCCGCCCCAGCCGGATCAGCCCGGGGCCGTGATCGTCGCAATCGATGAGCCGTCCTTCGCCGAATTGTCCGAGCGCTGGCCCTGGTCGCGCGCAACTCACGCCCGCCTGGTCCAGAGCCTGAAGCAGGCAGGCGCGAAGGTCATTGGCCTCGATATCATCTTCTCGGAACCGTCGGGTGAAGCCGCCGATGCCGCTCTTGCCGCTGCGCTCGCACCCGGCATGGTGCTGGCGGCAGATCGCGAAGTCATCGCCATGGACCATGGCACGCAGGTCTCGCTGGTCGAGCCCCTGCCGGCGTTCACGGAAAACGGCGCGGAAACCGGTGTGACCTCCGTCGATCTCGACAGCGACGGCGTCCTGCGGCGAATGCCACGCATCGAAGGCAGCTTTGCCGCCGCGCTCCTTGGCCAGATTGGCGAACCCCTGCCCGCTATCCCCGAGCGTGTCCTGATCCAGTATCTCGGCGGACCACGCACCTATCCGACGGTCTCCTATTATCAGGCGCTCGACCCGGCAGCCTTTCTTCCGCCAGGCCTCCTCAAAGACAAGGTCGTGCTGGTTGGGTTCAACCTGAAGGCGGCCCCGACTGCTGCTTCCGGTGCGAACGATGCGTTTTCCACCCCCTACACCACGAAAACCGGAACACTGACGTCGGGCGTCGAGATCCACGCGACCCTGCTCGATAATCTCAGGCATGGGCTCTGGATCAGACCCGCACCACTCAGCGCGATCGCAGCCGTCGTCCTGGTTTGCTCCCTGATCGGCTGCGGCACGGGCTCGGCGGCCATCACCTGGCGCACGGGCGTGATCGCGGCGGCAAGCGTCATTGCCATTGCCGCCGGCAGCTGGCTCCTGCTGCGCTACGGCCGAGTCTGGCTGCCGCCGGTGACGCCGACGCTTGCGGCCTTCATAGGGTTCGGCGCACGCTTTGGCATCGACTACGCCCGCGAGCGCCGGCTGCGCGCCGCCGTTTCGCAGGCTTTTTCCCGCTACGTCACGCCCGATCTGGTCGAGGAACTCGCGCGCAATCCCGATTCGTTGAAGCTGGGCGGCGAGCGGCGCGAGATCAGCGTCCTGTTCTGCGACGTGCGTGGCTTCACCAGCCTGTMGGAGCGCCTGAAAGATGACCCGATCCGGCTGACCAGCATCATCAACCGCCTTCTCGATGCGCTATCGGAACAGGTCCTGGAGGCCCGTGGCACAATCGACAAATATATGGGCGATTGCGTCATGGCATTCTGGAATGCGCCGCTGTCCGATCCGAACCATGCGAGTGCTGCCATCGCCGCCGCGCTAAGAATGTCGCAGGCGGTCGAGCGCTTGAATGGGGAACTCCAGATGGAGGAGCCCGGTCTGCCGCCGCTTGCCGTCGGAGTGGGGGTCAATACCGGCATGTGCGTTGTCGGCAATATCGGGTCGCGCTGGCGTTACGACTACTCTGTTCTGGGCGATGCCGTGAATCTCGCGTCGCGATTGGAGGGCGTGACCAAGGATTACGCGGTGCCGGTCGTCATCGGAGACGGGACCGCGCGCGCGATCGAGGACGCCTTCTTTGTCTTTGAACTCGACCGCATCGCCGTTCGCGGGCGCACCGAAGCGACGCCGATCTTCACGGTGCTGGGCGAGGCAAGCCTGCGCAATACGCCAGAGGGGCAAGCGCTCCTGTCAGCCCAGGCACGACTGCGTCCTGCATTGGCCCAGGGCGACACGATGTCGTCCCTGGCCGAACTCGACGTCATCGCCTCGGTCTGGCCGAGCTTGACGGACTACACTGAGAAGATGCGCGGGGCCGTGACGGCACGCGCAGAGCCTGTCTGACGGTAGCAGCGGTCGCGAGCGCGATGGGAGGACGGAGCGATCAGTCCGTGAGGCTCGGTTTCAGCACAATGTGACGATCTGTGATGGGGTGGCTGTCCGATCGGTATTTCCAAGGGACGGATGCCGGTCCTTGGATATCGGCGATGGCGAGCTGTGAGAACAGGCATACCGGCCGCCCACGTACCGCCAAGCGGGTGTGTAACCCATGCTCACATTGATTTGCGTGATTTCAGGCGTGTTGGGCTGGTGCTGCGAGAGAGGATTGAACTCTCGACCTCTCCATTACCAATGGAGTGCTCTACCACTGAGCTACCGCAGCAGGACCGTAAGCCTTGAAGCGCCGTTCAATCGCGAAATCGGCGATGGCAGGCGCGGCGTCGTTCCGAAGCGGCGTCCTGATGCCACAAGCCCCCGCCGGACGCAACCCGTAGCGGGCAAACAGCATGTGAAAAAGTCGGAACCGGTCCTTCTCGGCGATCCTGCTGCTGTCGAGCACTCCATTGGTAATGGAGAGATTGCTTCAGCTCAGAGCCGGGTGCGCTGGCGCTCTCCGGGAACGATGGCCCCGCATCAGTCCGCCAGCAGCAACTGCCGATCGATCCGGAAGAGCCTGCCGTCGCCGAGCATATGCGCCGTCAGACCGTCGCGAAAAAGCGGACGGAAGGCGGCATCGCGAAGGTTCAGCCCGCCGGCATAGGCGCCCATGGCCGGGAGGATGCAGCGCCGCCCGGAGAGCGCGAAACTGCGGCGACGCAGGGCCCGCCCGCGCATCCTGATCTTGGCCGCCGGGTGGAGATGCCCGGCGATCTCGAAGCCGGCCTCAGCCGCATCGGGTTCGTGGCGCAGCACGACGTCTGCAATCGCGAGGCAGGCCGCAGTTTCGCCGCCCATCGTCCGGCTGATCGCGGGGTCGTGGTTGCCGGTCACCCAGAGCCAGTCACGGCCCTTTTGCAGCAGGTGCAGGGAGCGCAGATCGTCACTGCTGATCCGCTCCTCCGCGCCGCGGTCGTGAAAGCTGTCGCCAAGCGCGATGACGCGCGCTGGAGCGTGACGCAGGATCGCGGCCGTCAGCGTCGCCAGCGTCGTCGCGGAATCATAGGGCGGCAGGAAGATGCCGCGCGCCGCATAGGCCGAGCCTTTTTCCAGATGCAGATCGGCTACGACGAGCGTGCGCTCTTCGGGCAGCCACAGCGCGCCCGAGAGATCGGGGACGATTGCGAGCCGCCCGAGCATGAGTGCTCCCGCCTCACGGGCTGAAAATTCGTTGGTTGCGGGCAGCGTCACGCCATCGCCTCTTCGAGCATCATCGCTTCAGCCTCCGCCAGGATCTCGTCGGCTGCCTCGCCATGAACCGCCTCGCGTCCGATTTCGAGCATTACCGAAACACTGAGCGGCGAAACATGGTCCAGCGGCTGATGCACGATCCGGCCGCTGATTCGTGTCAGCATTTGAGCGAGCCGCTGGATATCGAGCAAGCCTGTTGCAGCGTCGGCCCATGCGGCTTTCAGCAGCACGTGGTCAGGCTCGTGCTGGCGCAGCACGTCGTAGACGAGATCGCTCGACATCGTGACCTGCCGGCCGCTCTTCTCCTGCCCGGGGAAGCGGCGTTCGATCAGCCCGCCAATGATGGCGCAGGCGCGAAAGGTGCGCTTCATCAGAGCCGATTCGGCGAGCCATGCCTCGAGATCGTCGCCGAGCATGTCCTGGGCGAACAGTTCGTCGAGCGAGAGCGCTCCACGGGCGACCGCCGCCGACATGTCGCCCAACGTCCAGACCGCGATACCGTAATCGTTGCAGACGAAGCCGAGCGGTCTCATGCGGGCCCGCTCCAGCCGCCGCGTCAGCAGCATGCCGAGCGTCTGATGGGCGAGGCGGCCCTCGAACGGGTACGCGACAAGATAGAACCGCCCACCGCGCGGAAAGGTCTCGACCAGCAACTCGCCGGGTTTGGGCAGGCGCGACTTCAGCCTTTGCGCATGCAGCCAGGAGGACACCTCGTCCGGCAGCCTGGCCCATTCCTGCGGCGAGGCGAGCATGGCGCGCACGCGGGCCGCGAGGAAGGTCGAGAGGGGGAATTTGCCCCCGGCATAGGACGGGATCTTTGGGTCGGTGCCCGGATTGGTGCGCGAGCAGACGACCTCGTTCTCGGTGATACCCTCGAAGCGGAGCACCTCGCCTGCGAAGACAAAGGTGTCGCCGCTCGTCATCGTCTCCGCGAAATACTCCTCGATCTCACCCAGGATACGGCCGCCGCGGCTCAGCATGCCGGGCTGGCCGGGCCTTGCGCTGCGCAGCCGGCCAAGCCGGACCTTGAGCATGGTCGATTCGACGATGGTGCCGACATTCATGCGATATTGCTGGATCACGCGCGGGTTGCTTGCGCGGAAGAGCCCGTCCTTGCCCCGCCGGAGCTTGGCGAAGCGTTCATAGCTGCGCAGGGCATAGCCGCCGGTCGCGACGAAATTGACCACGGCGTCGAAATCGACCCGCGCAAGGCCGGCATAGGGCGACGCGGTGCGCACCTCCTCGTAGAGCGCGTCCGGAGCAAAACCGTCGGAACAGGCGATGCCGAGCACGTGCTGGGCCAGCACATCGAGCGCGCCGATACGGGGCTCAGGCGTGTCCTGAGCGGCTTCAGCGACAGCGTCGAGGGCGGCGCGGCATTCCAGAAGTTCGAAGCGATTGGAGGGAACGAGCAGGGCCTGCGACGGCTCGTCCATGCGGTGATTCGAGCGGCCGATGCGCTGCATCAGCCGGCTCGCGCCCTTCGGCGCGCCGATATTGATGACCAGGTCGACATCGCCCCAGTCGATGCCGAGATCCAGCGTCGAGGTGCAGACGACGGCCTTCAGCTTGCCCGCGGCCATCGCCGCCTCGACCTTGCGGCGCTGCTGGGCGTCGAGCGAGCCGTGATGCAGCGCGATCGGCAGATTGTCGTCATTGATGTTCCACAGGCCCTGGAACATGAACTCGGCCTGCATGCGCGTATTGACGAAGACCAAGGTCAGGCGGTGATCGCCGATCGCCTTGTAGACGTCGCGAATGGCATGGCCGGTGGTGTGCCCGGCCATCGGCAGGCGGTTGGCGGATTGCAGGATGCCGATCCGCGCGCTTGCCCCGCCCTTGACGGCGACCAGCCCGGCCGAAGTCCCGACCCCGCCGAGATAGCGCTGCAGGTCGGCCGGCTCGCGCACCGTCGCCGAGAGGCCCACAGCCGAGAGTTTTGGCGCGAGTTTGCGCAGCCGCGCCAGGTCGAGCGAAAGCAGGTCGCCGCGCTTCGAGGTGACGAGCGCGTGCAACTCGTCGAGCACGACGCGCCTGAGGCTGGCGAAGAACGGCTTCGCATCCCGGTGCGAGACCAGGAGGGCGAGCTGTTCCGGCGTGGTCAGCAGGATGTCCGGCGGTCGCGCGATCTGCCGGGTGCGCTTGGCGGCGGAGGTGTCTCCCGTGCGGGTCTCGACCGTGACCGGCAGCGCCATCTCCCGGATCGGCGTCTCGAGATTGCGGGCGATGTCGACAGCGAGAGCCTTGAGCGGCGAGATGTAGAGGGTGTGCAGGCCGTCACGGCGGCCATTGCCCTCGCTGAGCTCGACCAGCGAGGGCAGGAAGCCCGCAAGCGTCTTGCCGGCGCCGGTCGGCGCGACGAGCAGGGTCGAGCGCCCGGCGCGCGCCTCTTCCAGCAATGCAAGCTGATGCGGGCGTGCAGTCCAGCCGCGATAAGCGAACCAGTCGGCGAATCCTGGCGGGAGGGAGGCGGCGGGGGCATCCATGCGGGATAGAGATAGGCGGTGCGGGGCGAGAGTGAAATCCCGCCCCTTTGGGCCATGGGACCCTGAGACCTTGCGTTGGCCTAAGCGCGCGCCGCCACCACAACCAGCCCCGGCACCGGCTTCCCGCGGTCCTTCCGCGTGCTTGCGGCCTCCAGCAGGAGCGGCGTCAACCGAGCTTCGGACAACTGCCGCCGGAGCCAGCGTTCGCCATGGGCGAAACGACGATCCTCACCGACGATCACGTCCTCGCCGTCATGATCCTGCACGGTGAAGGCAACCAGGCCCGTGGCTGTCAGAACCCGCGCCGTTTGAGCGAAGGCCGGCGCAAGTTCGCCGAGATAGACGAAGACATCGGCCGCGATGACCAGATCGGCCGACGCATCGCGGCGGCTTGCGAGGAATTCGACGAGGCCCGCCACGGCGAGCTTGTCATAGAGCGGGCCTCCGTCATCGCGTGACTTGGCGCGCGCCTTCTCGATCATCCGGGCCGAGAGATCGCAGCCGGCGAGAAACTCGGTTTCGGCTCTGATCGCTTCGCCCATCAGCCCGGTGCCGCAACCGAGATCGAGTGTCATGGCGAAGGACAGGGCGCGGTTTTGCGCTGCACAGGCCCGCGCAAGTGCGTCCTTCAGCAGGGCTGGACCATGATAGGACAGGGATTCTACGAGGTGACTATCGAAACGTTCGGCGTATTCGTCGAAGAGACGGCCGGAGAATGCATCGGAGGCGGCCAGTTCCGCCGGAATCGCGCCGATGCGCGCGAGATCGAGCCTGGCCCCGAGATGATCCGCATCATCGAGAACCAGGCATTGCCGCCATGCTTCCGCGGCCTCCTCCTTGCTGCCAAGTTTCGCCTTGGCCTTGCCGTAGAGATGCCAGGCCGCGACGAAACCCGGCGCCTCCCCGAGCGTTTGATCGAGGAGATCGACGGCTGTTGCGGCGTCTCCCTCGGAGAGCGCGGCGGCCGCCCATTCATAGCGGCGGTCGAGTCGGGGATCGCCGGACGACGTCGAGAAACGAGGCTGGATTTTTTCCATGAGCGATCGACTTTATCTCACGCCCATGCACCAGACCAGACAATGCGCCCTTCGGAGCTGTTGATCCCGACGCCGGCCGGCCTCTATTGCCCGCTGGCTGACATTCATATCGATCCGGTTCGCCCGGTGACGCGGGCGCTGATCACCCATGGCCATTCCGACCATGCGCGGGCGGGACACGGCGCCGTCCTGGCGACGCGCGAGACGCTGGCGATCATGGCCTTGCGCTATGGCGAGGGCTTTACGCAGAGCCGGCAGGAGGCGGTGCCGGGCGCGATGACGTCGATCGGTCCGGTCGATATCCGCTTCGTCCCGGCAGGGCATGTCCTTGGCTCCGCCCAGATCGTGGTCGAGAGCAAGGGGCTGCGGATCGTCGTCTCCGGCGATTACAAGCGCGAACGCGACCCGACCTGCGCCGGTTTCGAACCGGTTTCCTGTGATGTCTTCATCACCGAGGCGACATTCGGCCTGCCGGTGTTTCGCCATCCGCCGGCCGGTGCCGAAATCGCCAAGCTGCTGGAATCGGTCAGGCTCTTTCCCGAGCGGACGCATATCGTCGGCGCCTATTCGCTCGGCAAGGCGCAGCGTGTCATGGCTCTGATCCGCGAGGCCGGCTACGAGCGGCCCATCTATATCCATGGTGCGCTCGAGACCCTGACGGAGTTCTACGCTTCGGAAGGAGTTCCCGTCGGGGAGACGCGCCTGGTTTCGGCGAGCGATCGGAAGGCGCTGGCCGGAGAGATCGTCATCTGCCCGCCAAGCTCGATTCAGGATCTCTGGGCGCGGAAATTTCCGGACCCCGTGACCGCCTTCGCGTCTGGCTGGATGCGGATCCGGGCGAGAGCGCGGCAGAGGGGCGTGGAATTGCCGCTGATCGTTTCAGATCATGCCGACTGGGGCGATCTTCAGGCAACGATCAGAGAAACCGGCGCCGGCGAGATCTGGGTCACCCATGGTGAGGCCGACGCATTGGTCCATTGGTGCGGGACGGTCGGACTGAACGCGAAGCCGCTGCATCTTGTCGGCTATGGCGACGAGGGCGAGGCCGAAACCGTGAGCGAGACGGCCGATGCCGCGCAGCTCTAGCAGCCGGCAGCCGCCTCTACTGTGCGGCCTGCGCGGTGTGGGAGCGGCCGGGCAGCGTCATGCCGAGCAGCGAGACGGCCATGTCCCGCGCCAGGCAATCGTAACCGGTGTCGCTCATATGGAAGCCGTCACTGGCGAGCACCGCGGCGAACGCATTGGCGTCGCGCCGATGCCAGTCGCGCATCGTGTTGTAGCGCGAGAGAACGGGGATCGAGCGGCTGCGTGCCGTGTCTGCGATGGCCTCGACAAAGCTGCGATACCGTTCGGGATCCTTCACCGTCGGAAAATACTGCGGGTCGAGGATCACGAGACCGGAGCCGGCCTGGCGGACTGCCGTGATGCCGTCGGAGACCATGGCCTCGAAGGCGGCGAGATCACCACCCTGCACCGCATCATTGGTGCCGACCTGCCAGATGACGAGATCATAGCGCCGCTCGCTCAGGGCCCTTTTCAGGCGCGCGATCGTCTGCGGGGCGGTTTCGCCCCCGATCCCGGCATTGGTGACGCTGATGGCGGCATTGGGCCAGCTCTGACCAAGCAGCTTCTGCAGACGGGCGGGGTAGCTCTTGTCCTTGGAGGACGCGCCGATCCCTTCCGTGGAAGACGAGCCGATGGCCAGGATGTCGAGCTTATGCTCGCGGCTGATCTTGGCTGCGACGGCAGGGAGCGGTATCGCCGCCTGCATCATCGGCGTTTCCCGGCATTCAAAGGACGCGGCTGCAGCGCTGCCGATCTGCAACGTTGCGAATGCCAAGGCCACAATGAGATTCACGGCAAAGAACCGCATCGCGGCGCGCATCCCGACATCCTCATGACTGCTCCCTTGGCTGGTAAGGTTTCGTTCATGAATGGAGACTGAACGCCGGTGAATGGCCTGATGAGGGAATTTCGGGACAGGCAGGGCCCCGGCGCCAGCCTTGACGTTTGCCTGAAACTGCTGCGGGGGAGGGCAGGATGAACCGTTTCGCCTGGTTGCTCGACAGGCTTGCCTATGAACCGCGCCGCAATGCGAAGCTCGCGCTGATCGCGGATTACCTGCGCACTACGCCTGATCCGGACCGGGGGCTGGCACTGGCCGCGATGACCGGCGGCCTGGTGTTCCAGAACGCCAAGCCGGGCCTGATCCGGGCGCTGATCGCCGAGCGTACGGACCCGGTGCTGTTTGCGCTATCCTACGACTATGTCGGCGATCTCTCGGAGACCATAGCCCTGATGTGGCCGGCCCGGCACGGTGCGAATGCGGCGCCACACCTGCCCGATGTCGTCTCGGGCCTGCGAAACTCCGGCAAGACGGACTTGCCCCGCCTGATCGCGTCTTGGCTCGATGCGCTCGATGAGACCGGACGCTGGGCATTGCTCAAGCTCATCACCGGCGCATTGCGTATCGGGGTCTCCTCCCGGCTCGCCAAGACGGCAGCGGCGAGCCTCGGCGGTGTCGAGCCCGACGAGATCGAGCAGGTCTGGCACGGGCTGGAGCCGCCCTATGAGCCGCTCTTCGCCTGGCTGGAAGGCAGGGGACCGCGGCCGGCCGCGACGGATCCGGCGCCCTTCCGCCCCGCCATGCTCTCGCACCCGATCGAGGAGGGCGATTTCGACAAGCTCGTTCCGGCGGAGTTCCAGGCCGAGTGGAAATGGGACGGAATCCGCGTTCAGGCGGTCAGCGGCACGCGCGCCGATGGGGCCCGCATCACCCGGCTCTATTCACGGACCGGCGAGGATATCGGCGCCTCCTTCCCGGATGTCACGGAGGCGCTCGTTCTCGACGGCGCACTCGACGGCGAATTGCTGGTGCGCCGCGAGAATGCCGTCCAGAGCTTCAACACGCTTCAGCAACGGCTGAACCGCAAGAGCGTCACCGCGAAGATGCTGGCGGAGTATCCGGCTCATATCCGGGCCTATGACCTGCTCGTCGATGGCGAGGAGGACATTCGCGACTTGCCGCTCGCCGAACGCGGCAAGCGGCTCGTGGCCTTTGTCGCGCGGCTGTCCTCCGCAGTGGTGGATCTGTCACCGCCGATCGCCTTCAGCGATTGGGAGGAACTGGCGGCCGCGCGCGCAGACCCCGAGGCCTCTGGAGCCGGCGTCGATGCCGAAGCCGTCGAGGGCTGCATGATCAAGCGCCTTGATTCGCCCTATTTGCCCGGCCGGCCGAAAGGGTATTGGTACAAGTGGAAGCGGGATGCGCGGCTGGTCGATTGCGTGCTGATGTACGCCCAGCGTGGTCACGGCAAACGTTCGTCCTTCTATTCGGATTTCACCTTCGGCGTCTGGCGAACGACGGAGGAAGGCGAGGAACTCGTGCCGGTCGGCAAGGCCTATTTCGGCTTCACCGACGAGGAGTTGCTGGAGCTCGACCGCTTCGTGCGCCGCAACACGCTGAACCGCTTCGGCCCGGTGCGAGAGGTCACGCATGAAGCCGACAAGGGACTGGTGCTGGAAGTCGCCTTCGAGGGGCTGCAGCGTTCGACCCGGCATAAATCCGGACTCGCCATGCGCTTTCCCCGGATCAGCCGCATTCGCTGGGATAAGCCGCCGCGTGAGGCGGACCGTATCGAGGCGCTGGAGACGCTCCTGCCGGTGCAGGGCTGAAGTGTCGGTCCGGAGTCTAAAGGCGAATATTCTGTTGCGTTGCCGCAAGCGCCATTCTGGTTCACAGGCTTCCGTGCCGGTTTGCAGCGCTCATACCGTCTTATCGGCTTGAAATGCTTGAGCCTGCGCCCGCCTATGGGGCAGAATAGGCAGGGCTGTGGAGGGGATGACAGCATGAACCGGCAAACACCGACGCATATCGTCATCGCAGATGACCACCCGCTCTTTCGCGGCGCCTTGCGTCAGGCCGTATCGCATGCGTTGGAAGGGGCGGAAGTGAGCGAGGTTGGTTCGCTCGAGGCTTTGACGAAAGCGCTGGCCGAGGACGGGGACGCCGATCTCGTCATGCTCGATCTGACGATGCCCGGCGTCCAGGGTTTTTCCGGCCTGCTGTTCCTGCGGGCCGATCACCCGGAAATCCCGGTCATCGTCGTCTCGGCCAATGACGACCCGGCTGTGATCCGCCGTTGCATCGAGTTCGGGGCGCTTGGCTTCCTGCCGAAGACGGCCGAGGTCGAGCAGATGGGCGAGGCCATTCGAGCGGTGCTCGAGGGCAACGTCTGGACTCCGCCGGGGGTCGATCTTTCAGCGCCGGTCGATGCCGAGATCGCCGACATGGTGCGGCGGCTGTCGACGCTGACGCCGCAACAGGTCCGTGTCCTGATGATGCTCTCGGAAGGGCTGTTGAACAAGCAGATCGCCTATGAGCTCGGGGTCTCCGAGGCGACGGTGAAGGCCCATGTTTCGGCCATCTTGACCAAGCTCAATGTCGACAGCCGTACGCAGGCCGTGATAGCCGCCTCGAAGATCGCGGGAACGGCATGGGCGACGGCGGGCGCGTCGGCGACGATCTGAGCGTTCCGATGAGGCGGCTGTTCGCCATTCAGGCGCGGTTCAACCGTTCTATGGCCCGTCTCGTCTATCGATAGGAATTCCGGCAATGGCCAATGGCAATCTCGATCACTTCCTGGGCGGTTCGTTTCTCAGCGTTCTTGTCCGGCTGATCTTCATTTCACTGCTCGTCGGCGCCGCCATGGCCTTTCTCGGGCTGACGCCGCGCGGACTTTTCGACGCCGTGGCGCGCTTCCTGCGGTCGCTTGGTGATCTCGGTTTTGGCGCCGTGCGCGAGGTCGGCCAATGGGTGCTCGCAGGAGCGCTGGTCGTGGTCCCGATCTGGCTGCTCTCTCGCCTGTTCGCCTCGCGGCGCTAAAGCATCGGCCCGAAAAGTGGATTGCGGCTTTCGGGAAAGCCGATGCAAACACAGAAGGCTAGAACATCGGATGCGGCGCAAGCCGGCCATGGCGTGAGCGCCACGGCCCGAGACGCTGGCTGCGCCTTACAGCCCCTCTCCCCGCGCGATCGCCTCGGCATCGCGGCCGACTAGGTCCGCAATCCGGCTCGCCCCGGCACGGCGGGCCTCACGCACCAGCCCCGTCTTGACCTCGCTCACGAGGGCGGGCCCCTTGAAGACMATCGCCGAATAGAACTGCACCAGGCTGGCGCCGGCCCTGATCTTGGCGAAGGCGGCGGAAGCGGAGTCGACGCCGCCGACACCGACCAGCGGGAACTGCGTCTCGACGCGCCGATAGGTCTCGGCGAGGATGCGGGTCGAGGACGCAAAGAGCGGTCGGCCCGAGAGGCCGCCGGTTTCGCCGCGAGAGGCTCCCCGCAGGCTGTCCGGCCGTGCGACAGTGGTGTTGGAGACGATCATGCCGTCGATCGCACGCCTGCGAGCCACGGCCACGATGCCGTCGAGTTCAGGCAGCGTCAGGTCAGGGGCGATCTTGAGCAGAACGGGCGTGCRGCGGCTTGTGGCCTGTCCGGCCTCGTCGCGGGCGGCGAGCGCTCGCGCGATCAGGTCGTCCAGCGCCGATTCCGCCTGCAGATCCCGCAGGCCGGGCGTGTTGGGCGAGGAGACGTTGACCGTGAGGAAATCGGCAAGCGGCGCGAGCCGCCTGGCCAGGATGGCGTAGTCGGCGGCGCGGTCGGCGGAGTCCTTGTTGGCGCCGAGATTGACGCCAACGATGCCGCCGCGCTTGCGGCGGGCTGCGAGCCTGGCCGCGACCGCTTCCATGCCCTCGCTGTTCAATCCGTACCGGTTGATGACGGCTTCGTCTTCGGGCAACCGGAAGACACGCGGGCGCGGATTACCGGGCTGCGGCAGCGGCGTCACGCCACCGACCTCGACAAAGCCGAAGCCGAGCCCCAGGGCGCCATCGACCGCCTCAGCATGTTTGTCGAAGCCGGCCGCCAGGCCGATCGGGTTCGCGAAGGCGAGCCCGAAAGCCTCGGTCGCCAGGATCGGATCGTCGGCAGCCGGCTTCAACGCCGGTGCGGCCGCCAGTGCGGCAACCGTCAGGCGATGCGCCATCTCGGCATCCAGCTTGTGGATCAGGGGCCGGGCGAGGTTGAAGAGGCTGCCGATCACGAAATGTCCTCCGGAATGACGGGGCTGCCATTCGTCCCCGTGGCGAGCGGCGCAATCCAGCGCACGATCTTGGGGGCGAGGGCCGAATAGAGATGCGGGAAGAGCGCGCCGCCGCGCGAGGGTTCGTAGCGCAGCGCCGAGCCGAGTGCCGTATCGTCCACGGCGATCAGCAGGAGGCCACTCTGACCGGCGAAGTGCTTTTCTGCCGTTTCGCGAAGCTGTCCGCCTGTGGAGAAATGGATGTAGCCGTCGGCGAGATCGATGGCAGCGCCGTTGAATGACCCGGCGAGCTCAGCGTCACGCCAGAGCTGTTCGGGGCAGATCTTGTAGATGAGGGGCACGGGACGTCTCGTTGGTTCGGCGTTGTACACGCCATAGCGGGTGCAACCGGCTCCGGGCAAATCATCCCGGACCCGTTCATCGGAAATCAGATTGAGGTCTCATCGAGTAGGGGATATTTCCTATCCTTGTCCTGCTCTCCCGGCACATCAGGATCAGAGGCCTGTCCGATGCTGTCCCATAACCAGATCTGGAGCGCGATCGATGCACTGGCCCAGCGCTACGGCTTCACGCCGTCGGGGCTGGCGCGCAGGGCCGGCCTCGACGCCACGACCTTCAACCGCTCCAAGCGCATCGGCCCGGATGGCCGCGAGCGCTGGCCCTCGACCGAGTCGATCGCCAAGATCCTGGGGGCTACTGGCGCTTCGCTCGACGAGTTCATGAGCGTGGTGATGCACCGCGCCGCGGCGCCCGCGCCCACCATTCCCCTGCTCGGTTTCGCACAGGCGGGGTTGGGTGGATTCTTCGATGGCAGCGGCCTGCCCGCCGGCTCCGGCTGGGAGGAGGTCGCGTCTCCCGGCCTGTCCGACGAGAAAGCCTATGCGCTTGAGATCGCCGGCGATTCGATGCTGCCGATCTACCGCGATGGCGACATCATCATCGTTTCTCCGGCGGCTGCCGTGAGGCGAGGCGACCGGGTCGTGGTCATGACCATTGAAGGCGAGGTGCTGGCGAGGCAGCTCAAGCGCGAAACTGCCAGGACCGTCGAACTCGCCTCGCTCAATCCCGAGCAGCCCGACCGGGTGCTCGCATCATCCGAGATCGCCTTCATGGCGCGGGTGATCTGGGCGAGCCAGTAGGGCCCTCAGTTCCCGCCTCTGATCGGCAGCGCCACCTTGAAGACGGCTCCGATCTTCGAGGGTTCGAGCGCGATCGAGCCGCCATGCAGGCGGACGAGTTCCGCCGCGATAGCGAGGCCCAGCCCGGTGCCGCCGGGATTGACCGAGCCGCGAAAGGCCTGGAACAGATTGGCCTTTGCCCGTTCCGGAACGCCGGGACCATTGTCGCAGACGCGCAGAACGACCTCATGAAGCTCGCGCGCCGCACTGATGGTCAGGGTCGGCTGGCGGCCGGCTTCGGCGCCCGCACGGGTCAGCGCCTCGACGGCATTGCGCATGAGATTGAGCAGGACGCGCGCCATCTGGTCGGGGTCGCAGGGCAGGATGAGTTCCGCCGGAACCTCGTTGGCGAAGCTCACGGTCGGGCTTTCCGCGAGGCCGAGCAGTTCGCCCGCATCGGCCACAAGCTGCCGAAGCGCGACCTCGCGCAGGGTCGGCGTCGCCTCGGCGGCGCGGCCATAGGCCAGCGTCGCCTGGCAGAAGGCGATGGCGCGGTCGAGCGTGGCGATCAGGCGCGGCGCAAAGCGCCTGATCTTCGGGTCCCGCGTTTCGGTCAGCCGGTCCGACATCAACTGGGCCGCAGCCAGCATATTGCGCAGGTCGTGGTTGACCTTGCTGACCGCCAGGCCGAGTTCGGCGAGGTGCTTCTTGGTGCGCAGCTCGTCCGCCAGCGTCATCTGCATGCGTGCGAGCGCCCGTTCGGCCTCGCCGATCTCGTCCGCGCGCTGGCTCGGCGTGATGATCCGGTGCGGGTTCTCCGGGTCGGCCTCGAACTCCATGACATTGGCGGCGACCTGGCGGATCGGGCCGACGATGAGCCAGTTCAGGGCAAKATAGACCAGTCCCGCCGTCAGCCCCGAGATCAGCAGCGACAACAGCAGAATATTGGCTGAGAACACCAGCATCGCGCGGCGCAGCGGCGCCTCGTCGATGATCAGTTCGACGAAGTCGGCGCCGCCGACCGCCTCGCCGATGACCCGGATCGGCGTGTCATGGGCAGGCGTAATCAGAGTGTCGAGAGTCTCGATGATGGAGGTGAGCCAGCCCATCTGGCGCAGATCCACGGTTCGCGCCACTTCGGGTGGCATGGAATCGAGGCTGAGAAGGCGCCGCGCACCCCCGACACGGGCGGCGATGGCGCGTGCGCCGACGCCCATCAACAGGCGGCTCTCGCTGCCTTCAGGCAGGCCCTCCGGCGGAGCGCCTTCAAGAACCAGCACGGCGATCTGTGCGGCTGCGAGGCGGTCATTCAGCCAGTTGCGCCGGAAATTCGCGACGGACGGCAAGTAGATCAGCACTTCCGCCAGCATCACGAAAAGCACGGTCAGCAGCAGCAGCTTTGCGGAAAGGCCGAGCCGMGTCAGGCTGCGTGGTACGCTGACGGAAAGCGACTGCTTGTCGAGGCGTGGCGACTCCATGCGGCGAGCTTATCCGAAGCGGCGCAGGAAGCCGATAAGCCGTCGAATGCCCGGCCGGGACGCAAGCGGAGAGTAGACCGAGAGGGCAGCCCGCTTCGAGAGTTCCGAGAAGGTCGAAGAAGGGAGGACCAGCCCGGCCATATCCTTGACGTTCAGCCCCTTCTCGATCGCCAGGCACCAGGGCGCGATCAGCTCGCCGGCCTTGGCACCAATGATGGTGGCGCCGAGAACGCGGCCCTTGCCGTCGGTGATGAGCTTGACGAAGCCCTCCGTCTGCCGTTCGGCCTGCGCCTTGTCGCTTTCGGCGTAGGGCCAGCGCAGGATCCGGATGTCCCGCGCCGCCCTGTGGGCCTGCTCCTCCGACAGGCCGATGCTGGCAAGCTCAGGCTCGCAGGAGGTCACTCTTGGTAGCGCCGCTGCGTCCGTCTTCACCGGCAGGCGGAACAGGATATTGCGGAGAACCAGGCTCGCCTGGTGGCTCGCTGCATGAGCAAGGTGAGCGCCGTGTCGGTTTCCACTGGCGCAGCCGCCAATGGCGAAGACACGCCGGTTGGCCGTCCGCAGGCCCTTGTTGACGACAATGCCGCCGGCATCGCTGGCAATGCCTGCAAGTTCGAGATCGAGCGCGGCGATCGCCGGCTGCCGGTTACTCGTGACCAGCAGGTGCGTGCCCTCCAGGGGCAGTTCCGCTTCACTCTTCGTCCCGGCCAGGACGAGGCGCACGCGATTGCGCGGGGTTTCGACACGCAGGATCGTGGCCCGTTCGTGCAGCGCGATCCCGTCACGCAGCAGAGCGCGGCGGATCAGCATCACGGCCTCCGGGTCCTCGTCGGCAAGCAGGTCTTCGGATCCAACGATCGTGACGCTGCTGCAGAGGCGGTGCATCGCCTGCGCGAGTTCAACCCCTTCCGAGCCGCATCCGAGCACGATCAGACGTTCCGGGCGGCGGTTCAGGGTGAGAACGGATGCCACTGTCAGGACAGGGGTCTTGTCCAGGCCGGGAATTGACGGAGCCGCCGGGCGCGAGCCCGTTGCGATGACGAAGCGCCTTGCCCTGATTTCCCGATCGCCGACCTGTACGGTGTTGCGGTCGCGAAACCGGGCCTCGCCGTTGATCACGGTGACGCCCAATGCCGCCAGGCGCTCGGCCGTTTCGTTGGGGGCCAGTGCCGCGACGACGCCGGCGATATGCGCCTGCACCTTGACGAAATCCATATCCAGCGCACCGGCAGCGATGCCGAAATGGCCGGCGTCCTGGAGCAGTCTCGCCCGTGTGCTGGCGGCGATCAGCGCGTTCGAGATGACAGCGTCCTTGCCCCCCCCCAGGCGGTCGCGCTCCACCAGCACGACCGATACGCCAAAGAGTGCCGCTGCTGTCGCAAGGGAAAGTCCGGCGGCGCCGCCTCCGATAACGCAGATGTCGGGGGTCAGCGGCGTCGTATTGGATGCCGTCGCCGGACTGCCGGTCACATCGCCTCTCCCTGATCTGCCTTCCGCTACCTGCTGATGCGTTGTCAGAGTGCAGGAATCAAGGCCGGCGCGCCGGAAGTACTGGAGCAGCGCGCCGTTGGACAGGCATTGTCGCGGTGGGATCGGTATCGCGCGTGCGGCGTCTCAGCGACATTCCTCAGGCGACGTGACGTCCCCTGTCGGGCGAGAAGGCGGATACCGGCTCCGGCCGGCCGAAGAGATAGCCCTGTGCCCGGTGCGCGCCGAGCAACTGCACTGCGATACGCTGCTGTTCGGTTTCGATGCCTTCGACGACGACATTCATCGAAAGGCGTCGAGCGAGCTGGCAGACGGCCTCGATGATGGCTTTCGACGCCTCATTGGCGTGCACGTCGCGGCTGAAGCTCTGGTCGATCTTCACCTGGGCGAAGGGGTAGGTCGAGAGATAGGCAAGCGAGGAATAGCCGGTGCCGAAATCGTCGAGTGCGAATTTCACACCGAGCGCGCGCAGTTCGTGAATGGCGGCGAGCGTGCCCTTGTTATCCTCGATCAGCAGGGATTCGGTCACCTCGAGCGTCAGCCGATGGGAGCCGAGCCCGGACGCGATGAGCGCTTCCTTGACGGTCTCGACGATCCGGCGGGGTTCACGGAACTGCAGCGGCGAGATGTTGACGGAGACGCCGACGTCGTTAGGCCAGGAGGCCGCGTCATGGCAGGCCTGCCTGATGGCCCAGTCGCCCATGGCGGCGATCAGGCCGGAACTCTCCGCGATCGGGATGAAGATGCCAGGCGGGATCATTCCGCGGGTGGGGTGCCGCCAGCGCATCAGCGCCTCGCGGTTCACGACATCCTGCGTCTTCAGATCGATGATGGCCTGATAGTACAGTTCGAGCGACTTGTTCTCGCAAGCCCGGCGCAGATCCACCTCTATCTCGTGCCGATCGAGCATCTCCTCGGCCATCGCCGGATTGAAGAAGGTCAGGGTGTTGCGGCCGGCGGCCTTGGCCTTATAGAGCGCGGTGTCAGCGTGGCGCAGCAGATCGGCCGGCGTCGCGGCATCGAGCGGCGCCATCGCGATACCGACGCTGGCGGTCACGTAGACGGTCTTGGTCTCAAGCAGGAAGGCCTTGGCCATCGCATCGATCATGCGTTGGGCGATCGTGGTGACGATGGCGAGATTGGCCGAGGGCAAGATCAGAACGAACTCGTCACCGCCGAAGCGGGCCAGCAGGTCGCCACCGCGAATGACACCGCGCAGGCGCATAGCCGTTTCGGAGAGGACGCGATCGCCGATATCGTGGCCAAGGCTGTCATTGACCTGCTTGAAACCGTCGAGATCGACATAGAGCAGCGCGAAGGCTTCTCCGGTCCGCTCCAGCTTGCGGAAGGACTCGGACAGCTGGTTGTTGAATTCGAAGCGGTTTGCGAGACCGGTCAACTCGTCGAAGCGAGCCATCCGCTCGATCCGTGCTTCCGTCGCCTTCCTCTCGGTCGCATCCTCGGTCAGCATCAGCACACCGCCTTCGGCCGCAGGCGCGATGGTGACCACCAGCAGCCGGCCGCCACGGGTCTGCAATTCGCGGGTGACCGCCTGTTGCGACTGCTGAACCTCGCTGAGCGCGCTTCTGATGTCGCGAACCTGGTCGGCGCTGATGACCTGGCGCTCGATCAGGAAACGGGCGATCGCCGTCAAGGGCGTGCCGGGGAGGGCGAGCGTCTCGGGGATGCCGAAGAGCGTGCGATGCGGTGCGTTGCAGATCGCGAGCTTGAGGCTGCGATCGTACATGGCGAGGCCATGGATCATCGTGTTGAGCGCGGCGTCGAGCGTCAGGTTCTGGGAATGCAGCGCAGATGCCAACCCTCTTGACTGCTTGGTCGCTTCGCTGAGCGCGAGGAGATTCCGGTGCAGGGAATTGGTGATGGCGATGTTGGCGGCCACGTACAGGAACGCGAAATAGCCGATATAGTGATAGTAATCGTTGGAGGCCTGGACGAGGCCGATGGCCATCGGCACGCAGAAGGTCAGGAGCTGTACGGCGACGAATTTCGGCCGGCCGGCGTTGCGCGAGACATAGCCCGAGGCCAGCGCGATGGTCGAGGCGACCGAAGTGATATGGGCGGCGGGGTCCTCGGTCTGCGTCAGTGCGATGTAGCAGCTGTAGCCAAGGACTGCGCTGAAAACCGTTGCGCCGAGGAAGTATTCGCGATCCCAGCGCCGTGTCTCGGCAAAGCTGTCATCCGAATGATCGCGCCTGCGATAGCTGATGACGGTCATGATCCGGAGCGCGACGACCAGAGTCACCAGCGCCGTCAGGGTCATGAAAATGCTGGCGCCCGTCGCGAGCCAGCACAGATAGGGGGTCAGGATACCAGCGATGCCGCCCGGAATGATCGAGCCGGGCGAGGAGAACAGCGAGCTGACCAGCAAACGATAGTCCGGCAGGTCGAAATCCTCGCGGACGTCGCCCGGTCTGTCGCTGAGAAGCCCTTTGAAAACACCCGCCATCCAGTCCCGCCTTGCAAGGCTTCAGGCGCGCGACACGAGCTTTTCACGAGCCCGAGTTCGCGCCGGATAAACCCTTTAAGCGGAACAGGTAAATGTTTCGTGAGGGGGGCTGCAACCGCCTTGCGTCTCCGCGAAGGCGCCTTTGCAGGATCAGAGGGCCGCTGCGCTGGACAGGACCGGGCTCGCCGGCCGCTGGTAGACGCGGGTCAGCATACGGTCCTGCGTCTGCGCGATGCGCTGCAGCTTCGAGATGGCGCTCGGGTTGAGGCGCAGCATGCAATCCGTCCAGATATCGCCAAGATGCTCCAGTTCCTCGCGCAGGTCGCCGGCCCGACGATTGAACGCGGAGAACAGCGCGGTCTTGGCCGCGTGCACCGGCAGGGAGTCGCTGGCATATTTGCGGATCCAGTCTTCGCCGGTGCCGGTCGGCACGACCGCTTCCAGTGCACCGGCCGCCATGAATTCGGCGGCGCTCATCTCCTCGCCGGAGAGCAGCAGGCGCTCCGCTGCACGCGAGCCCATGCGGCGTGACAACACCGCCACTGCCGTGATCGGGAAGTGGTTGAACTTGATCTCGGGGTAGACGAACGAGGCCTGCTCCTCGGCGATCATGACATTGCAGGAGCGCGGCGCATCGATGCCGCCACCGATCGCCTTGGCGTGAATGGTCGAGAGCGTGATCACCAGGCCGTTGAGACCGCTGGCGTTCCAGACCGCGCCCTCGATCGAGAGGCGCGCATATTCCGCCAGGGCGGCGCGGTCATTCTTGGCGAGGCAGTCGAGATAGAAATCGAGATCGCCGCCGAGGGTGAAGAAGGGGCCGGTCCCGCGGAAGGCGAGGAAGCGCACCGGTGCGCCGTGATACTGATCCGGCGCTCCCCAGAGAGCATAGATCGCCTTCTGGATCTTGCCGAGGCTGTCAAGCAGCTGGAGCGTGAAGACCGGCTTCAGCTCCGGCTTGATCGTCACCCACAGCGTCTTGATCTCGGCCTCGTAGGCCAACTGCACCTCGGGCAGGAAACCCGCCTTGTGCCGCAACGCGTCGATGACCTCGCAACATTCCAGAGCGACGGCGGGCACCGAATGGGTCTGTGAAGCGAAGGCCTGGAACATGCCGCAAATCCCGTCAGGTCAGACAATTTGGAACGCCTCCGCAGGGTAGAAGAAGTTAATGAACTGTAAACGATAACCGGCAGAAATGGTTAATTTCATTAAACTTTGTCGTCTAAGTTGTACTGCTGGAGAGCCTGTCTCAATGCGATGTCGCTGGCCTTTGAGGCGGCGCGCCGAGCCGGCAAGGCAAGCCGTGTGCCGCTGGGGAAGAGCGCACGAAACGCGCGGCGCAGGCGAATGCCGGCCGAGCGCAAGAGACGGAAAATGCAGGCGGTTTCAGCGTGCAGCCGAGCGGCGGCCGCGGCGGCTGGAGGTCCTGAGGGCTAGCTGCAAACGCGAACCCCAAAGGGTCGGCGCCTCGCTGCGGCACAGTTTCGTCTCAGCTTGGCGAGCGAGGGACCGCTGATTGACGTGCCGCCGCTTTGGAAACTTGTCCAACGGGCGTTGCAGAGCTAACCATGCGCCGCGATTTCGCCGCGATCCCAGCGTTGAACCGCGTAAGCCGAGTTTGATCCCTTGAGTCGCCAACCAACCGCAGACGACGAAAAGAGGGCGCGCCTTGCCGCAGCCCTGCGCGAGAACCTGAAGCGCCGCAAGGCGCAGGCGCGCGCTCGTCGGGCGGATGAAGCGGAGCGGGAAGACGAAGCCTTGCCTGCCCAGGCCGAGACTCCCCGGTCCTGATCCCGCCCTCAATCGCGCCGCGCGGCCGATAGCCGCGACCTCCAGCAGGACATCCAGATGGACCGTATCCGCATTACCGGTGGCCAGCGCCTCAATGGCACGATCCCGATCTCGGGCGCGAAGAATGCCGCGTTGCCGCTGATGATCGCGAGCCTCCTCACGGATGAGACGCTGACTCTGGTCAATGTCCCGCGACTGTCGGACGTGACTGCGCTGTCGCGCATCCTCTCGAACCACGGCGTCGACCGTTCCATCGCTGGCAAGCGCATCGGTCAGTCGGCGGAGACGGGCCAGACCATCGCGCTGACCGCACGCCAGATCGTCGACACCTGCGCGCCGTATGAACTGGTCTCGACCATGCGCGCGAGCTTCTGGGTCATTGCTCCGATCCTGGCCCGGATGGGCGAAGCGAAGGTCTCCCTGCCCGGCGGCTGTGCGATCGGTACGCGGCCGGTCGACCTCCTGCTGATGGCGCTGGAACGGCTCGGCGCGGAAATCAGCATCGAGAATGGCTATGCGCTGGCGCGCGCGCCGAAGGGCTTGAAGGGCGCCGAGATCGTCTTCCCGAAGGTGACGGTCGGGGGCACCCATACGGCCCTGATGGCTGCGGTTCTCGCAGACGGCACGACAGTGATCGAGAACGCGGCGCGTGAGCCCGAGGTCACGGACCTCGCCGCGTGCCTTATCAAGATGGGCGCCAAGATCGAGGGCGCCGGCACCTCGCAGATCGTGGTCAAGGGGGTCTCGCGGCTCGGGGGCGCGCACCATGCTGTCCTGCCGGACCGGATCGAGACCGGCACCTATGCGATGGCTGTCGCGATGACCGGAGGCGACGTGCTGCTCGAAGGCGCGCGGGCCGATCTGCTGCAATCGGCGCTCGATATCCTGGTCAAGGCTGGCGTCGATATCAGCGAGACCAATGAAGGCATCCGCGTGCGCCGCAACGGCGGGGCACTGGAGGCCGTCGATGTGGACACCGACCCGTTCCCGGGCTTCCCGACCGATCTGCAGGCGCAGTTCATGGCGCTGATGACGCGGGCCAAGGGCACCTCGCGCATTCGCGAGACGATCTTCGAGAACCGCTTCATGCACGTCCAGGAACTCGTCCGCCTCGGCGCGAAGATCCGGCTGGATGGTGACGTCGCCTATGTCGAGGGTGTCGGCAAGCTCACCGGTGCGCCGGTCATGGCAACCGATCTGCGTGCATCGGTCTCGCTCGTCATTGGTGGCCTCGCGGCCGAGGGCGACACGATGATCAACCGGGTCTACCATCTCGATCGCGGTTTCGAGGCGCTGGAAGCCAAGCTGACGCGCTGTGGCGCAGAGGTCGAGCGGATCAGCGGTTGACGCCGAACCGTCCGCTCGCCAGAACAGGTCGATGTCGGACGATACCGCAGACCCACTGAAGCTGATCGCGCTCGACGCGGAGGATCTCGCGATCATCTCCGCACATTTGCAGGATGCTGTCCTGCGCGTCGGCGATGTCGCCTATCTGCCAGCGCAGAAGCGCTTCGCGCTGGCCGCGCGACGCTTCGACTGGGAAGGCGTGCCGCATGGCCAGAAGCGCAGGCGCCTTGCCGCCCTGCATTTCGAACGAGTCGTTCACGCCAAGAGCACGAAGGTTGACCCGACGGCGACAGGAGCCGTTCTCAATCTCCTCGCCATCACCTTCACCGAGTCCGAGGCGCCGGCGGGAGAGGTCACGCTGCATTTCTCGGATGGTGCCGCTATCCGCCTKGGCGTCGAGTGCATCGAGGCCCAGATGAAGGACCTGGGCCCGGTCTGGGAGGCAGTCGCCAAGCCCGATCACCCGAATGGCGCCTGACCTCTTCTTTCAGCTTCAGGATTTGCGATGCCGATCAGGCTCGATCAACGAGACGCAGGCTTCGAGCAGGCCTTTGCCGCGCTGCTGACGACCAAGCGCGAGGTGTCCGAGGACGTCKACCGCGTTGCCGCCGACATCATTGCCGATGTTCGCGCCAAGGGGGATGAGGCCGTCATCGCCTGCACCTCCCGTTTCGATAAGCTCGATCTGACCCCTTCGACCCTTCGGGTCAGTGAAGCCGAGATCGATGCGGCCGTCGCGGCCTGCTCCGCCGATCTGCTGGCCGCGCTGGAAACCGCGCGTGCCCGCATCGAGGCCTATCACCTGCGCCTGAAGCCACAGGATTCCTGGACACGCGATGCGCTCGGCGTCGAGAGCGGGTGGCGCTGGAGCGCGATCGAGACGGTCGGGCTCTACGTTCCCGGCGGTACCGCGAGCTATCCCTCGTCCGTGCTGATGAACGCGGTGCCGGCCAGGGTTGCCGGCGTCGAGCGCATCGTCATGGTGGCGCCGACCCCGCGCGGGGAGACGAACCCGCTGGTCCTGGCTGCGGCGCGGCTTGCCGGCGTCCACGAGGTCTACCGGATTGGCGGTGCCCAGGCGGTAGCGGCATTGGCCTATGGAACGCAGTCGATCGCGCCGGTGGCCAAGATCGTCGGACCGGGCAACGCCTATGTGGCAGCCGCCAAGCGCCGCGTCTTCGGACAGGTCGGTATCGACATGATCGCCGGCCCCTCCGAGGTTCTGGTGATTGCGGATTCAAGTGCAAATCCGGATTGGGTCGCGGCCGATCTGCTGGCGCAGGCGGAGCATGACGAATCCGCCCAGTCGATCCTGCTCACCAATGATGCAGCGCTCGCAGCCGAGGTCGAGAAGGCGGTGATCAGCCAGTTGGCAGTGCTCCCGCGCGCTGCGATCGCCGGCAAGAGCTGGCAGGATTTCGGCGCCATCCTGCTGGTCGAAGACCTGGAGCGCGCACTCCCGCTGGTCGACCGGCTGGCGCCCGAGCATCTCGAGATCGTCACCGCAGATCCCGACGGCCTGGCAAGGAAGGTTCGCAATGCCGGCGCGATCTTCCTGGGCGGACATACACCGGAGGCGATCGGCGACTATGTCGGCGGTCCCAACCATGTTCTGCCGACCGCCCGCTCCGCCCGTTTCTCCTCGGGGCTCGGTGTCGCCGATTTCATGAAGCGAACCTCGTTGCTGAAATGCGGCGTCGATGGGCTTCGCGCCTTGGCGCCGGCCGCGACGCAACTGGCCGAGGCCGAGGGCTTGCAGGCGCATGGCCGATCCGTGACGATCAGGCTCAATCTCTGAGTCCCGCGCGCCCTGTGTCCGGAGGCTGCATGTCGGAAAGCCAATGCCTGGTCGGTGTAACTTTTGACGAAGCCTCGCTGGGGCGTGGCAGTCCGGATCAGGAACACGAGCGCGCGGTTGCGGTCTATGACCTCGTTGAGCGCAACCATTTCGCGTTGCCTGGGCATGATGGCGGCCCCTATCTCGCCCATCTCGCGCTGGTCGAGCGACGCCTCGTATTCGAGATCAAGGGGGCCGACGGAGCGCCGGTCGTCACGCATCATCTCTCGCTGACGCCGCTGCGGCGTATCATCAAGGACTATGGGCTGGTCTGCGAGAGCTATTACGCCGCCATCCGGGCGTCGACGCCTGCGCAGATCGAGGCGATCGACATGGGCCGGCGCGGGCTGCATGACGAGGCGGCCCACATGCTGGTCGAGCGCCTGGCGAGCAAGGTCGAGATCGACCACGACACGGCGCGTCGCCTGTTCACCTTGATCTATGCCTTGCATTGGAAGGGCTAGGCTCGGTGGAGGGAGCGCCGCCGCGCAAGATCCACAGCGTGCTCTTCATGTGCGCGTATAACGCGGTGCGTTCCCCGATGGCGGAAGCCATGGCGAAGCACTTCTTCGGCAAATCGATCTATGTCCAGTCGGCCGGAGCGAGGAAGGGCGACGTCGATAAGTTCGCGCTGGCCGTGCTCGACGAGATCGGCATCGACGCTCATCGCCACAGGCCAAAATCGATTGAGGATCTCGAGGAGTGGGAGGGGTTGAACTTCGACCTCATCATCTCCCTCTCACCGGAGGCGCATCACAAGGCCCTTGAGTTGACCAGAACGCTCGCCGCTGATGTCGAGTACTGGCCGACGCCGGATCCGACCATCGTCCAGGGCTCGCGTGAGCAGGTGCTCGACGCCTATCGCGACGTACGGGATGGCTTGATGCGGCGGATCAAGCAGCGCCTGCGGGCCTGACGTTACGCCTGGACACGCACGGCCCCACCTGCGCCACGCGTACTTTTAAGTGAAACTTTACGAGTGGTGAGCGACTTCGTCCGGCCCGATATGGCCTGCCGGATAGCGCGGAGAAACCGAGTTCCCATGACGTCCGGATTCCTGAACGAGATTCCGGCCGATCAGGGCCGGGGCGTGTTGTTGCGGGATGCGCTCATCATTGTCATTGCGCTCGTGGCGGTCAGCCTGGCGGCAGCGCTCAGCCTGCCCCGGGGCTCGGATGAAGCAGCGCCATCGCGCGCAATTGTCTTTTCGCCATGGACCTCTGAGCGGGACGCGCTAGCGATGACGATGGCGGCGGGGCATCGCGTCCTGCGCAGCGGGATCGCTCACTTCATCGTCATTACGGCGCCTTCCGTGGACCCGGGCGTCAAACAGGCGAAACCGAAGGGGGCCTTGCTGATGCTGGCGCTTTCGGGGCTGGCCGGGTGCCTTGACGCCCGTTCGTCGGCGGATGCTTCGTCATGATCTGGACCCTGACCGGAGTTCGCGTCGTCGTGGCCCGCTTCCTGCTCGGGCTCGCCTTCCTTCATGTTCCGCTATTGGCGCTGAGCGTCTGGTTCCACGGTGGCGAGGTGCTGCTTGCTGCCTCCTTCGCCTTCGTTCTCGCCGCTGGTGCCCTGCTGCTCTATGCCCGCTTCGGCGTGGCGATCGTCACGCAGCTGGTGATAGCGATAGTGCTGATCGGCCAGGTTTCGATGCTGGTCTACAGCTTCGCCGGCCATCCCTGGCAGCCTGACACGCACATGTATTATTTCGCGGTCCTCGCGCTGTTGGCGGGGTTTTGCGACTGGCGCCCGATCGTGATGGGGGCTGGCCTGACCGCACTTCACCATCTGGCGCTGCAGTACCTGCTTCCGTCAGCCGTGTTCTACCAGGGCGGCAATATCTGGCGCGTGCTCCTGCATGCCGTGATTGTGGTGATCGAGACCGCGTTCCTGGCGGCGCTTGCCATGATCCTTGGGCGGATGTTCGCCATGAACCGCGACAGCCTGCGTCATGCCAATGCGATCGCCGAGCGCGAACGCGCGGCCGGAGAGCGGGAGAGGCACCTCGCCGACGAGCTCGGCCGCCGCAGCGAGACTCTGCGCGAAACCGTTCTGAATTTCCGCCGGCAGATGGAGCAGGCCATGGCGGTTCTAGACCGTGCGGCCGAGGCCATGCAGGGCGAGTCGCGGGCCTTGACCGGCACCTCCGATCAGGCGCGTCACCAGATGGGGCATGTCTCGGAGGCTGCCGAGGCGACGACGCGCAGCATCGACCAGCTTGCGGTTGCCAGCGGGCAACTCGCAGCTTCGATCGGCGAGATCGGCCAGAATGTGTCGCACTCGGCCGACGGCTCCAAGAGCGCAGCCGAGCTTGCCCGGCGCGCCAGCGCGGAAATCGAGGATCTCGCCCGCAGCAGCKAGAATGTCGGTGCKGTCGTCGAGATCATCCGCGGCATCGCAGCGCAAACCAGCATGCTGGCTCTCAACGCCACCATCGAGGCGGCCCGGGCCGGTGAGATGGGACGAGGCTTCGCCGTCGTCGCGAGCGAGGTGAAGACGCTCTCGGCCCAGACCGCCCGTGCAACGGACGAGGTCTCCGGTCAGATCAGCGCGATGCAGGTCGCGTCGCAGCGCTCGTTGAAGGCGATCCGCGATATCGTGACGGCGATGTCCGAGGTCGAGCGTGTGGCGGAGGCGATCGCCGTCTCCGTCCACGAGCAGGACCGGGCGACCATGGAAATCGCCCGGCAGGTCCAGCTCTCCTTCGAGGGAGCAAGGCGCAGTGCCGGCGCGGTCGGCAATTTCGAGACGATGACCGTTCGCACCCATGATGCCGCTGCGCAGTTGCAGGACGCTGCCGATGCGCTGGCGAAGCAGGCGCACAGCATCCGTCAGGAGGTCGCGGCGTTCTGCGGCCGCGTCGCGGCGGCCTGATCGGGCGAGGCTCGGTTACCAGGCCTGGCCGGGTCCGATCTTGCCGATATCGAGCCACTGACCGAGTGTCGCGGCCACATCCGAAAAGCTCCGGCGCCCCCCGATCGCCCGTGCCGGCACCCCTGGCCCGAAGGCGAGGATCGGCACATGCTCGCGCGTGTGGTCCGTGCCCTTCCAGGTCGGGTCGTTGCCATGGTCGGCCGTGATGATGGCAAGATCGCCCGGGCCGAGCTTCGCCTCCAGCCGCGGCAGCATCGCATCGAAGGCTTCCAACGCGGCCGCATAGCCCGGCACGTCGCGGCGATGGCCGTACTCGGT
The DNA here is from genome assembly GCF_056396005.1 of Allobosea sp. 05T439. Lineage (NCBI taxonomy): Bacteria > Pseudomonadati > Pseudomonadota > Alphaproteobacteria > Hyphomicrobiales > Alloboseaceae > Allobosea > Allobosea sp. 05T439. Next base: position 79,298 of record NZ_JBFTKP010000006.1, read on the forward strand.
ATCGAAATCGACGAGGTTCACGAAGCAGAAGCCGCCATCCGGCAACCGGTCGAGCGCGGCGAGGGCGGCCTCGAACATGGCCGCATTGCCGAACGGCTTGATCTCTTCTCCGGTGGCGCGATGGGCAAAGATGTCGCCGATCTTGCCAATGGTGATGACGCTGCGGCCCAGCGTCGCGAGCCGGTCGAGGATCGTGTCGTTGGGCGGTGGAATGGCGAAGTCCTTCCGGTTCGCCGTCCGGGTGAAGCCGGTTGTCGCGGTGCCGACGAAGGGGCGCGCGATGACGCGCCCGATCCTGAGCGGATCGATCAGGACGCGTACCGTGCGGCAGAGCTCGTAGAGCCGCTCCAGCCCGAAATGCTCCTCATGTGCCGCAATCTGCAGCACGGAATCGACCGAGGTGTAGCAGATCGGCTTGCCCGTCCGGATATGCTCCTCGGCGAGTTCGTCGATGATGACGGTTCCCGAAGCGTGCTTGTTGCCGAGAATGCCCGGCAGCCTGCCGTCGCGAATGATCGCCGCGACCAGATCCTGCGGGAAGGAGTTTTCCAGCTCTGTGAAATAGCCCCATTTGAACGGAACGGGGCAGCCAGCGATCTCCCAATGACCGGAGGGAGTGTCCTTGCCCTGGCTGGTCTCGATGCCATAGCCGTACTGCCCCTGTGGCGCGATCGGCTTGCTGACGCCCGCGAGCGGGCTTCCGGTGGAAGCCTCGCAGGCATGGGCCAGGCCCAGCCGGGCGAGGTTCGGCACCTGCAATGCGCCGTGCCGCAGACCTTCGCGGTCGCCCTTGCCTGCCGCGCAGCTCTCCGCGATATGGCCCAGCGTGTCGGCGCCGGCATCGCCATAGAGATGCGCGTCCTCCGCGCCGCCGCAGCCGACGGAGTCGAGCACGATAAGGATGGCGCGGGTCATCTCAATCCTTCACCGCAGCGCTGCCGACGGGCTCGAGGTTGAGCGCGGCGGCGAGCAGGGCCTGGGTATAGGCCTCGCGCGGATGCGCAAAAATCTCCTCGGCTGGTCCTTCCTCGACGACCTTGCCGTTCTGCATCACCACAACCCGGTGCGACAACGCCCGCACCACTTTGAGGTCATGGCTGATGAAGAGATAGCCGAGCTTGCGGCGGCTCTGCAGTTCGCGCAGGAGCTCGACGATCTGCGCCTGCACCGACATGTCGAGCGCAGAGGTCGGCTCATCCAGCACCACGAATTTCGGGTCGAGGGCCATGGCGCGCGCAATCGCGATACGCTGGCGTTGTCCGCCTGAGAATTCATGCGGGTAGCGATCCATCGCTGCCGGGTCGAGGCCGACATCGCTGAGCGCCCTGGCGACGATCTCGCGGCGGGCTTCGTAGCTCAGCCCCTTGTCCTGGACGGTCAGCCCTTCTTCGACGATGCCGGCGACCGAGAGGCGCGGCGACAGCGAGCCATAGGGATCCTGGAAAACGACCTGGAGATCCTTGCGCTTCGGGCGGACGGCGGCGCTGGTCAACCCGTCGATGCGATCGCCGAGGAAGACGACAGGCCCCTCCGAGGAGATCAGCCGCAGGATGGCGAGGCCCAGCGTCGTCTTGCCTGAGCCGGACTCGCCGACGACGCCGAGCGTCTCGCCTTCCCGCACCTTGATCGAGATGCCATCGACGGCCTTCACATGGCCGGTGGTCCGGCGCAGAAAGCCGGATTTGATCGGAAACCAGATCTTCATCGGCCCGGCCTCGAGCAGCGTCGCGGCGCCTTCGGCGACCGGGGCGGGGCGACCCTTGGGCTCGGCTGCGAGCAGGCGCTGGGTATAGCTGTGCTGCGGCTTGTCGAAAATCTCGGCGACGGGCCCCTGCTCGACGATCCGGCCCTTGAGCATCACGCAGACCCGGTCGGCGATGCGCCGCACGATGCCCAGATCATGGGTGATGAACAGGATCGCCATGCCGAGGCGGTTCTGCAGATCCTTCAGCAAGGACAGGATCTGCGCCTGCACGGTGACGTCGAGCGCAGTGGTCGGCTCATCGGCAATCAGCAGGTCCGGCTCGTTGGCGAGCGCCATGGCGATCATCACGCGCTGGCGCTGACCGCCGGAAAGCTGATGAGGATAGGCGTCGAGCCGGCTCTCGGCATCGCGGATGCCGACCAGGGCCAGCAGCTCCAACGTGCGGGCGCGAGCCGCCGCGCCGCGCAAGCCCTTGTGCAGCTCGAGGATCTCGCCGATCTGCCGCGCAATGGTGTGCAGCGGGTTCAGCGAGGTCATCGGCTCCTGGAACACCATGGTGATGTCGTTGCCGCGCACCTTGCGCATCGCGTTCTCATCGGCCGCGATCAGGTCCTGTCCGTTGAACAGCACCTTGCCGGACGGGTGATGCGCGGCCGGATAGTTCAGCAGCTTCAGAATCGAGAGCGCGGAGACGGATTTGCCCGAGCCGGATTCACCGACGATCGCCAGAGTCTCGCCCTTGGAGACATGAAAGGAAATGCGGTCGACGGCGAGCGTCTCCCTGCCGCCCTGGCGGAAGGCGACGGAAAGATCCTCGACGGAAAGAAGGGGAGCGCTCACGCGAAGGTCTTCCTTGGATCGAAGGCGTCGCGCACCGCTTCGCCGATGAAGATCAGCAGCGACAGCATCAGGGCGATCACGAAAAAGCCGGACAGCCCGAGCCAGGGCGCCTGCAGATTGGCCTTGCCTTGCGCCAGCAGCTCACCGAGCGAGGGCGAGCCGGGCGGCAGGCCGAAACCGAGGAAGTCGAGCGAGGTGAGCGTCGTGATCGAGCCGTTCATGATGAAGGGCAGGAAGGTCAGCGTCGCGACCATGGCGTTCGGCAGCAGATGCTTGACCATGATCTTGGCGTTGGACAGGCCGAGCGCACGCGCCGCCCGGACATATTCGAAATTGCGGGCCCGCAGGAATTCGGCCCGGACCACGCCGACCAGCGCGACCCAGGAGAACAGCAGCAAGATGCCGAGCAGCACGAAGAAGCCGGGCGTGATCACGGCCGCTACGATGATCAGGAGATAGAGCGCGGGGATCGAGGTCCAGATCTCGATGAAGCGCTGGAAGATCAGGTCGGTCCAACCGCCGAAATAGCCCTGCACGGCGCCAGCCGCGATGCCGATCACCGAAGAGATCGTGGAAAGGATCAGGCCGAACAGGATCGAGATGCGGAACCCGTAGATCAGGCGCGCCACGACGTCGCGGCCCTGGTCGTCCGTGCCGAGCCAGTTCCATTCGAGCTCGCGGCAGGTCATGCCGCCGGTTCGCTCGGCGATCGGCCGGCACTGCTCGTCCTTCAGCATCCAGGTCGGTGGCGCAGGAGCGGGAACCGGCAGGTCGAGATTATGCGTGCGGTAGGAGTAGCGGATMGGCGGCCAGATGGCATAGCCATTGGCATCGATCTCCTTGGCGATGACCGGATCGCGATAGTCGGTGGTGGCGAGGAAGCCGCCGAATTTCTCCTCGGGATAGTTCACCACGATCGGGAACAGGAACTCGCCCTTGTAGCGCACGACGAGCGGTCGATCATTGGCGATGAACTCCGCGAAGAGCGAGAGCACGAACAGTGCCAGGAAGATCCAGAGCGACCACCAGCCCCGCCGGTTCGCCTTGAAATTGTTGAGCCGGCGCCGGTTGATCGGCGAGAGTTTGAGCCAGCCCTGGCCCGCCTCGGGCGGTGCAAGCGCCGCACTGCGAGTGCTCGGCGGCAGGTCGATCAGCGTCTCGCTCACCTCAGGCCTCCCGCGTTTCGAAATCGATCCGGGGGTCGACCCATGTGTAGGTCAGGTCGGTGATGAGATGCACGACAAGGCCGATCAGCGAGAAGATGTAGAGATTGGCGAAGACGACCGGATAGTCGCGGTTGACGATGGCCTCGAAGGAGAGGAGCCCGAGGCCGTCGAGCGAGAAAATCGTCTCGATCAGCAGCGATCCGGCGAAGAGCGCATGCACGAATGCGCCGGGAAAGCCGGCGATCACGATCAGCATGGCGTTGCGGAAGACGTGGCCGTAGAGCACGCCGCGTTCGCTGAGCCCCTTCATCCGCGCCGTCAGGACATATTGCTTGCGGATCTCGTCGAGGAAGGAATTCTTGGTCAGCAGCGTCGAGGTCGCGAAGGCGCCCAGCGCCATCGCCGTGACCGGCAGGGCAATGTGCCAGAGATAGTCGGTGGCCTTGCCTATCAAGCTGAGTTCTTGCCAATTCTCGGAATGGAGCCCGCGCAGCGGAAAGATCTGCCAGAACGAGCCGCCGGCGAAGAGCACGATCAGGAGGATCGCGAACAGGAAGCCCGGAATGGCGTAGCCGACAATGACCACGGCGCTGGTCCAGGTGTCGAAGCGCGAACCGTCCTTCACCGCCTTGCGGATGCCAAGCGGGATCGAGATCGCATAGGAGAGCAGCGTCATCCACAGCCCGAGCGAGATCGAGACCGGCAGTTTCTCCTTGATCAGCTGCATTACCGGTGCGTCGCGGAAATAGGACCGGCCGAAATCGAAGCGGATATAGTCCCAGAGCATCTTGCCGAAGCGCTCATGTGCCGGCTTGTCGAAGCCGAATTGCTTCTCCAGCTCCTTGATGAAGGCCGGATCGAGCCCCTGCGCGCCACGATAGGATGAGCTTGCATCGCCGTGCTGTGCTCCGGCATCGCCGCCGGCACTGCCGCCGACACGGTCGGAGGCGTTGCCTCCCTGGCCCTGCAATTGTGCGATCACGCGCTCCACCGGCCCGCCCGGCGCGAACTGCACGAGGACGAAGGAGATCAGCAGGATGCCGAACAATGTMGGCACCATCAGCGCGAGGCGGCGGGCGATATAGGAGAGCATCCGTTCACCCGGCCTTTCGGGAAGGACCAAGCACACCGAGATGGGTGTCGGCAAAGAGCGAGGGGTATTTCAGGCCATAGCCCAGCGCCCGGTCGAACTCGATATGCCCGGCCCAGATCAGCGCGATCACAAGGGCCGTCGGCAGGGCCAGCGAAAGGCCCGCGATTGCCAGCAAGGCCGGACCGATCAGCGAGTGAGCGGCGTTATAGATCGTGGCGCCCAGCCTCGGATTGGCGAGATAGCCGAGCATGCCGAGATCCGGGGCCAGGATCAGTGCAGCAAAGAGCCACCACGATGCGCCGGTGCCGGCAAAGAGCCAGATGCACAGCACGCCGAGCACAAGTCCTTCGAGGCGCAGGAGAACCCTGGGAGTTCCGCTGACCTGGCCTCGGGCTTCCGCTGCCATCCTCACGCCTTCCCGATCCGCTTGGCTTTCTCGGCGTCGAACCACCAGATGGCGGGGGCGCCGGACGTGTATTTCGGCTTGGATGCCGGCCGGTCGAACATGTCCCAGTAAGCCAGCCATTCATTCGGGTTCCACCACATCGGCACCCAATAGCGGCCGGCGCGCAGCAGCCGGTCCAGCGCCTTGGCCGCCACTACGACGTCCTTGTAGCTATCGGCCTGGCCGATCCGATCGATCATCGCGTCGATGGCTGAATCGCTGATGCCGGCGACGTTGCGCGAGCCGCGCGTCTTCGCGGCTTCGGAACCATAGACGATGCGCAGGGAATCGCTGGGAATCGCGCTGCCCGTCAACGCACGACTGACCACGTCGAAATCGAATTCATCGAGTCTTCGCTGGTACTGCGCGGCATCGACGATGCGCGAGGTCGCGTTGATGCCCAGGCGCTTGAGATTGGCCTGGAACGGCTGGGTATGTGGCTGGAGCGAGGCCTGGAAATCGAGGAACTCGATCTCGAAGGGCTTGCCATCGGGCAGCTTCAGCACATTGCCGTCCCGCTTGCAGCCGGCTGCGMGGAACATATCGTCCGCCTTGCGCAGCAGGGCGCGGTCGCTTCCAGAGCCGTCGCTGACCGGCGGGAGATAGACCTCGCCGAAGACTTCGTCCGGCACCTTGCCACGGAAGGGTTCGAGCAGAGCGAGCTCTTCGGGCGAGGGTGTGCCCACAGCCTTGGAATCCGAGTTCTCGAAGAACGAGGTCATGCGGGCAAAGGAGCCGAACATGATGTTCTTGTTGGTCCACTCGAAATCGAAGCAGAGCCCGATCGCCTCGCGGATGCGCGGGTCCTTGAAGGCATCGCGGCGCAGGTTGAAATACCAGCCCTGCGAGCCGGTCGGCTCGGTATTGGGCAGGGATTCCTTCTTGACCTTGCCGTCCTTGATCGCCGGGAAGTCATAGCCGGTCGCCCAGATCCGGGAGGTGAATTCCTCCTGGAAGGTAACGATGCCGCTCTTGAAGGCCTCGAAGGCGACCTGCCGGTCGCGGAAATACTCCCAGCGCGTGCGGTCGAAATTATTGACGCCGACATTCACCGGCAGGTCCTTGCCCCAGTAGTCGGGAACCCGCTCGAATTCGATGAAGCGGCCTTGTTCGAACCGCCCCACCTTGTAGGGGCCGGACCCAAGCGGTGGTTCCAGCGTCGAGGCGTCGAAGTTCCGCGTCGACCAGAATTTCGCGGAGAAGACCGGCAGGCCTGCGACGACGAGGTGCAGGTCGCGACCGCGCTTCGGCGAAAGCGTGACGATGACGATGTCGTCGCCTTCCGCCACCGACGAGACCAGCTCGTTCAGGATCAGGCGGTAGGATGGGTGTCCCTTGCTCTTCAGGATATTCATGGAGAAGGCGACATCGGAAGCGGTCACCCGGCTTCCGTCATGGAAACGCGCCTCGGGCCTGAGCCGAAAACGGTAGGTCAGCCTGTCCCCGGAGATTGCGACGCTCTTCGCCAGCAAGCCGTAGAGCGCGCCTGGCTCGTCGCCGGAGCCGGACATCAGGCTGTCGAAGCACGCATCCATGCCAGCGGCGCCATCGCCCTGCAGCACGAAGGTGTTCAGCGTGTTGAAGGTGTCGAAGTTCTGGTTGCCGCCGGCCCGCTTGATCTGCAGCGTGATCGTGCCGCCCTTCGGGGCCTTCGGGTTCACATAGGCGAAATGCGGAAAATCCGCGGGGAGCGCCAGTTCGCCGAAAGTCGAGAGGCCATGAACCTCCCCGGTCTCGGCCAGGGCCCGGCCGGGCAGGCCCGCACTTGCCAGCGCTGCTCCACCGGCTTCGAGCAGCCTGCGGCGTGTGATGCGCATCGCCATGGTGCCTCGTCCTCCTGCAACTGATTCGCTGGCCGATTATGTCGACCCGTGAGGTCGATACCAGCGCGGAGAGGAGATTCCTCGCCATGGTGAGGGCAAGAGCATGGCGGGAGCAAGCAAAAGCCGGGCTCAAGGGCCCGGCTTGCAATCATTCAGGCGCGCCGAATCGACGCAAGACTCATTTCGGAAGCGGCTTCGGCGCATCCGCGAGCGTGTTGAGATAGGCGATCACGTCGGCACGGGTATCGGGCTTGGTCAGGCCGGCGAAAGCCATCGTCGTTCCTGGCATATAGGCCTTCGGACCCTTCAGGAAGCCGTCGAGCTGCTCGGCTTCCCACTTCTCGGAGGAATGGCCTTTCATCGCGGCCGAATAGCCGAAGCCGTCGATCGACCCCTTGCTGCGACCATAGACGTCAAAGAGATGCGGGCCGACCTTGTTGGCGCCGCCCTTCTCGAAGGTGTGGCAGGCCTTGCAGGCGCCGACAGCCTTTTCGCCACGGGCCGGATCGGCCTTGGCGAGACGTTCCACGATCGGCGCGTCCGCAACTGGAGCCGCAGCGGTTGCACCGCCGGCGGCAGCTGGCTCCGGACTCGGCAGATCGAAGCCGGGCACGGCCGGCTTGTGCGGCGCGAAGACAATGCCGGCGGCCATGTTCAGGGCCATCACCACGAGCAGCGTGGACAGTCCCGCGCCGGCAATCTTGTTCAGCTCGATATTCATCGCATCGAAACCCTTGGGCCTCGCCACAGGACAGGCAAGGCATAGCAGCGCTCCGGCCGGAGCCTGGGAGCGCCGACACACGGCCGTTGCTTAACCGCTTTGCGCGCTTCATTGCAACTCGTATAAGCACGCACCTCTTTGAGACCTTTTGACGCCTCCCGTCGCAGCCTCGCGACCTTCCCCCCAGAGCTGTTGCCGATGTCGGACCCGCTGATCCTGATTCCCGCCCGCATGCAGGCGACCCGCCTGCCCGACAAGCCTCTGGCAGACATCCTGGGCGAACCGATGATCGTGCATGTCTGGCGCCGAGCGATGGAATCGGGCGTCGGTGCCGTGGTCGTCGCCACTGACGAGCCGCGCATCGTCGCGGCCATCGAGAAGGCCGGGGGGAGAGCGGTGATGACCAGCATCCACCACCAGACCGGCTCGGATCGAATCAAGGAAGCGGCGGATATCGTCGACCCGCAGGGGCGCCACGACATCATCGTCAACGTCCAGGGAGATTTTCCCACGCTTGAGCCGAGCGCGATCGCTGCCGCGGTGAAGCCGCTTGCGGACGCGGCCGTCGACATCGCGACCCTGGCCGGGGTCATTACCGACGAGGACGAGAAGACCGCACCGAGCGTCGTCAAGCTGATCGGCAGCGAGATCAGTCCTGGCCGGATGCGCGCACTCTACTTTACCCGTGCCACCGCGCCGAGCGGCGAGGGGCCGCTCTATCACCATGTCGGCCTCTATGCGTATCGCCGCCGTGCGCTCGATCGCTTCGTCAGCCTGCCGCAATCGCCGCTCGAACTCCGCGAGAAGCTCGAGCAACTGCGTGCACTGGAAGACGGCATGCGCATCGACGTGATGGTCATCGATCACGTCCCGCGCGGCGTCGACACGCCTCCTGACCTGGATCGCGCCCGCGCGCTCCTGAAATCCCGCCTCGGAGCCTGAATCATGTCTGTCGTCGTGTCCTACCAGGGCGAGCCCGGAGCCTTCTCCTCTCAGGCCGCCCTGCAGGTCTTTCCGGATTGCGAATTGCTGCCTTGCGCAACCTTCGAGGATGCCCTGTCCGCGGTCAGCGACGGAACGGCCCGCTATGGCATGATCCCGATCGACAATTCGATCGCCGGTCGCGTTGCCGATATCCACCATCTTCTGCCGCGTTCCGGCCTGCACATCATCGGCGAGCATTTCCTGCCGATCCGCTTTCACCTGATGGCGGTGCAGGGAGCGACGCTCGCCACCCTGAAGACCGTGCAGAGCCATATCCATGCGCTCGGCCAGTGCCGCAAGATCATCAAGAAGCTTGGCCTCAAGGCCGAGGTCGCTGCCGACACCGCCGGCTCGGCCCGGCAGGTCGCGGAAGCCGGCGACGTCACCCGCGCAGCGATCGCGCCGCATATCGCCGCCGAAGTCTACGGGCTGAACATCCTGATGGAGGACATCGAGGACGAGAAGCACAACACCACGCGCTTCGTCGTGCTTTCGAAATACCCGGAATTCGCCCGCCAGGGCACGAAGAAGACCGTGACGACGCTGATGTTCCGCGTGCGCAACATCCCGGCGGCGCTGTACAAGGCGCTGGGCGGTTTTGCCACCAACGGCATCAATATGACCAAGCTCGAGAGCTACATGGTCGACGGCCATTTCTCAGCGACGATGTTCTACTGCGATGTCGAAGGGCATCCTGATGACGCGGACCTGAAGCGGGCCCTGACGGAGCTCGAGTATTTCTCCAAGGAGATGAAGATTCTCGGCGTCTACCCGGCGCACGCGTTCCGCGCGAGCCTCGCCGAGCCGGGAGAATAGGCCGATCGCAGCCGACCGGAAACCGCGTCGGCTGCAGACGCCCTCACGTGCTAGGGCGTGACGCCGTCCTCGGCCCACGCCTTCAGGATCGTGTTCGCGATCGCCATATGGGGCGGGCAGGACAGCCCGTCCGGATGCCTCCCCTCCAGCATCTGCAGCGCCTCCTCCCGCGAGAACCAGCGCCCTGCTTCGAGTTCGTTCCCGTCCAGCGTGATGTCGTCGTTCAGCGCTTCGCTGATGCAGCCGATCATCAGGGAAGACGGGAAGGGCCAGGGCTGCGAGGCGACATAGCGCACGGCGCCGGTGCGCAGCCCTGCTTCCTCGAGGGTTTCGCGGCGTACCGCATCCTCAAAGGTCTCGCCGGGCTCGAGAAAGCCGGCAATGCAGGAATACATGCCCGGCGCGAACCGGGCCTGACGGGCCAGGAAGCACTGATCGCCGCGCACCGCGAGCATGATCACGACCGGATCGGTGCGCGGGAAGTGCAGCGTGCCGCATTGCGAGCATTCGCGCCGCCAGCCGCCGCTCACCGTCGGCGAGAGCCCGCCGCAGCGGGCGCAGAAGCGATGCCGCGCATGCCAGTCGAGCAGGGCCTTGGCCTCGCCCAGCGGCCCGACCTCTTCGGCTGGGACGAGCCGCTTCAGGGCGATCGAGCGCAGGTCGCTGACCAGGAGGTCGTCACGCTCGCGCAGCGTCTCGGCGAGCTCCCGGTCGACCAGTCGGCCAAAGCAGGCGGTCCCTTGCGGGTCGAGTCCGAGGAAGACTTCCTCATGCGCCTTGCCGATAGCGTCGGCCTCGCTCTCGGCGAACCAGATCGTCAACGTCTCGGCGTCGATCCGCTTCAGGATCGGCGTCTCGCCGGAGACGATCGCGTGGCGCGTACCGGGCGAAGCCCGAAAGCCCTCGACCGCGTCGGGACGGTCACGCAGGTCGCCGCGGCGGTCGAGCGGGTTCGTGGCAAAGCCGGTCAGGGCCGAGCGTTCGCGTCGAAAGGAGACATCGTTCATGCGCACACCCGTCTGGCAGGCGGCTTAAGAACAGCCGCCGTATAGGCGGATGTGCTAGCGGCAAAGTGCCGCCTGCGCCAGAGGTGGAAGGCGCGAGGCGGGTCTGCTCCCGGCGGGTTGGTCGTGCCTTAAAGCATCGGCCCGAAAAGTGGATTGCGGTTTTCGGGAAAGCCGATGCAAGATCGGCGATCTAGCGCTCGCCGCGTCCGCGCAGCAGATGGATGATCGCAGAGAAATCGGAGCCGCCTTCACCCCAGGCATTGTGCAGGCCGAAAAGCTGGGCTGCGGCTGCGCCGAGAGGCGTCGCAGCACCGGCTGCCTGGGCGGCCTCCTGCGCGAGCTTCAGGTCCTTCAGCATCAGCGCGGAAGCGAAGCCCGGCTTGTAGTCGTTATTGGCCGGCGATGTCGGCACCGGGCCGGGAACGGGGCAGTAGGTGGTCAGCGACCAGCACTGGCCGGATGAGGTCGATGCGACGTCGAACAGGGCCTGATGCGACAAGCCGAGCTTCTCGGCCAGAACGAAGGCCTCGGAGACGCCGATCATCGAGATGCCCAGGATCATGTTGTTGCAGATCTTCGCCGCCTGGCCGTTGCCGGAGGGTCCGCAATGGACGACGCGCCGGCCCATGGCGGAGAGGATCGGGTCTCCCTTCTCGAAAGCCTCCTTCGAACCGCCGACCATGAAGGTCAGCGTCGCGCCCCTTGCGCCGCCGACACCGCCGGAAACCGGCGCATCGAGCGAGAGGCAGCCGCGTTCGGTGGCCAGCGCATGCGCCTTGCGGGCACTTTCGACATCGATCGTCGAGGAATCGATGATCAGCGTGCCAGCCTTCACCACGGGCAGGATGTCGGCCCAGACCGCGAGCACATGCTTGCCCGCCGGCAGCATGGTGACGACGACCTCGGCATTGGCGACCGCCTCCCTGGCCGAGCCCGCGATATGCACGCCGAGTTCGGCCGCAGCGTCCTGCGAGGCCTGCACCAGGTCGAAGGCGCTGACCTGATGTCCGGCCTTGACGAGATTGGCGGCCATCGGGCCGCCCATATTGCCGAGCCCGATGAAGGCGATGCTGGTCATGGTCTAACCTCGTCGTTTGAGAAACTTTTCCATGGGGCAGGGATATCCCGGCTCTGAGGCTAGTTCCCCTTTGCCCGCCCTACCAGCGAGCGCGCCACGATCATGCGCATGACCTCGTTCGTGCCTTCCAGGATCTGATGCACGCGCAGGTCCCGCACGATCTTCTCGATGCCGTAATCGGCGAGATAGCCGTAGCCGCCATGAATCTGCAGCGCCTCGTTCGCGACCGCGAAGCCGGTATCGGTGGCAACCCGCTTGGCCATGGCGCAGAGCTTGGTCGCGTCGGGTGCCTTCTGGTCGAGTGCCGAGGCTGCCCGCCACAGGAACGTCCGCGCCGCCTCGAGTTCGGTCGCCATGTCGGCAAGCTTGAACCGCAGTGCCTGGAAATCGGCGATGCGTGCGCCAAAGGCCTTGCGCTCCTGGGCGTAGGCCAGCGCCTTGTCGAGCGCGTCTTGTGCTCCACCGAGCGAGCAGGCTCCGATATTGAGCCGGCCGCCATCGAGCCCTGCCATCGCGATCTTGAAGCCGATACCCTCGGACCCGAGGCGGTTCGCCACGGGGACGCGGCAATTCTCGAAGATCACGGCGCGCGTCGGCTGCGCATTCCAGCCCATCTTCTTCTCGTTGGCCCCGAAGGACAGGCCGGGCGTGCCGTTCTCGACGACGAGCGTCGAGATGCCTGAGGGGCCGGCCTCGCCGGTGCGCACCATCACGACATAGATGTCGGAGACGCCGGCGCCGGAGATGAACTGCTTCTGGCCGTCGAGCACGTAATCATCGCCGTCGCGGACCGCCCTGGTCTTCAGCGCGGCGGCGTCCGATCCTGCACCGGGCTCCGTCAGGCAGTAACTCGCCAGATGCTCCATCGAACAGAGCTTTGGCAGCCAGGCATGGCGTTGATCCTCCGAGCCGTAGCGGTCGATCATCCAGGCGCACATGTTGTGGATCGAGATATAGGCTGCGATCGTCGGGCAGCCGGTCGCCAGCGCTTCGAAGATCAGCGTCGCGTCGAGCCGTGACAGTCCGGAGCCGCCGACATCCTCGCCAATATAGATGCCGCCCATGCCGAGCGCGGCGGCCTGGCGCATCTCCTCGACCGGGAAGTGCTTCTCCTCATCCCAGCGCAGGGCATGAGGGGCGAGGGTCTCTGAAGCGAAACCCTGCGCCATGTCGCGGATCGCGATCTGGTCTTCGGTGAGGGAGAACATGTCGCGATCCTTGTCGTCCGGGGTCTCAGCCCATCGTCGGGATGACGAAGCTTGCTCCATCCTTGACGCCGGACGGCCAACGCGAGGTCACCGTCTTGGTCTTGGTGTAGAAGCGGATCGAGTCCGGGCCGTGCTGGTTGAGATCGCCGAAGGACGAACGCTTCCAGCCACCGAAGGTGTAATAGGCCAGCGGCACCGGGATCGGCACGTTGACGCCGACCATGCCGACCTGGACGCGGGAAGCGAAGTCGCGCGCCGCATCGCCGTCGCGGGTGTAGATAGCGACGCCGTTGCCGTATTCGTGGTCGTTGGCGAGCTTGAGGCCTTCCTCATAGTCCTTGGCGCGCACGACCGAGAGCACGGGGCCGAAGATCTCTTCCTTGTAGATGCGCATGTCGGGCGTCACATGGTCGAACAGGCAGCCACCCATGTAGAAGCCGTTCTCGTAGCCCTGCATCTTGAAGCCGCGTCCATCGACGACGAGCTTGGCGCCCTCGTTGATGCCGGTCTCGACATAGCCCTTGATCTTGTCGAGCGCCTGCCTGGTGACGACCGGGCCGTAATCGGCGGAAGAGTCGGTGGAGGGGCCGATCTTCAGGCTCTCGACGCGAGGGATGAGGCGCTTCACCAGTTCATCGGCGGTGGCCTTGCCGACCGGAACCGCCACCGAGATCGCCATGCAGCGCTCGCCGGCCGAGCCGTAGCCGGCGCCGATCAGCGCGTMGACGGCCTGGTCCATGTCGGCATCCGGCATGATGATCATGTGGTTCTTGGCGCCGCCGAAGCACTGCACGCGCTTCCCGTTGGCGCAGCCACGGGCATAGATGTACTCAGCGATCGGGGTCGAGCCGACGAAGCCGACGGCCTTGATGTCGTGATCGTCGAGGATGGCGTCGACCGCTTCCTTGTCGCCATTGACGACATTGAGGATGCCGGGAGGACCGCCGGCTTCGATGAACAGCTCGGCCAGACGCATCGGCACGCCGGGATCGCGCTCGGACGGCTTCAGGATGAAGGCATTGCCGCAGGCGATGGCGGGGCCGAGCTTCCAGAGCGGGATCATTGCGGGGAAATTGAAGGGCGTGATGCCGGCGCAGACGCCGAGCGGCTGGCGCATCGAATAGATGTCGATGCCCGGGCCGGCGCCGTCGGTGAATTCACCCTTCATCAGGTTCGGGATGCCGAGCGAGAACTCGACGACCTCGACGCCGCGCTGAATGTCGCCTTTGGCGTCGGCGATGGTCTTGCCGTGCTCGCGGGCGAGCAGCTCGGCCAGCTCGTCATTGTTCTGCGCGATGAGGTCGAGGAACTTCATCAGCACTCGGGCGCGGCGCTGCGGGTTGACCGCCGCCCATTTCGGCTGCGCCGCCAGTGCGTTTTCGACAGCGGCGCGCATCTCGGCGGGAGAGGCGAGCGCGACCTTGCCGATCACGGTTCCGTCCATCGGCTGGTAGATGTCGGCCGTGCGGCCCGAGGTTCCGGCGACGTGCTTGCCACCAATGAAATGACCGACCTGACGCATCGCGCCCTCCCTACGAATGGTGTGGTGTCTTGATTGGCCTCACCCCTACCATTCTCGTTTGTGCACGGCTATAGCAACTATCAAGCGGTCGCCGTGCGCAAAAGCAAATATCAGGGAGAGCGTCTTGGAGAGGTTCGACTGGGATGATCTGCGCTTCTTTCTCGCTGTTGCCCGCTCCGGCCGGCTGACGGCTGCGGCCCGGCGTTTGGGCGCCGATCATGCCACGGTCTCACGTCGTGTCACCTCTCTGGAGGAATCGCTCAAGGCCAAGCTCTTCGAGCGCCGGCCGCAGGGCTACACCCTCACAGCCCATGGCGAGCGATTGCTGGCCAAGGCCGAGAGCATGGAAACCGAGGCGCTCGCGATCCAGAGCGATATCGGCGGCGCCGACATGGCGCTGGCCGGCACTGTGCGGATCGGCGCGCCGGACGGTTTCGGGACCTGTTTCCTGGCGCCGCGCCTGGCCGGCCTCGCCAAGGCCTATCCCGGGCTCGAGCTGCAGCTCATCGCCATGCCGAGGCTGCTGTCGCTGTCCAAGCGGGAGGCCGATGTCGCGATCACGCTGGCGCCGCCCAAGGAGGGCAAGGTCGTCGCGCGCAAGCTCTGCGATTACCGGCTCGGCCTCTATGCGACGCGCGAGTATCTCGACAGCATGCCGGTGGTCGCGAAGCCCGACGACCTCTTCGAACATCGGATCGTCGGCTATATCGACGACCTGATCTTCACGCCGGAGCTCGACTATCTCGACGAGGTCGCCAAAGGCCTACGGGCGCAGGTGCAGAGCTCGAATGTGCTGGCCCAGATGAATGCGGTGGTTGCCGGCGCCGGTATCGGCGTCATCCATCATTTCATGGCGGCGACAGAGCCGCGCCTGGTGCCCGTCCTGCCGCATAAGGTGTCGATCACGCGCTCGTTCTGGTTGCTGGTCCATGCCGATCTCAAGGATGTCGCCCGCGTGCGCGCCATCGTCGATTTCATTGTTCGCGAGGCGAAGGCGGCGCGCTCGCTGATGATGGGCGAGCCCAGGATCGAGACGCAGGCGGCGGAGTGATGCTCAGATCCGCCAGGGCAGGACATTCTCCGGCAGGCGCTTGGCGCAAAGGTCGAGCAGCAGCATCACGCAAAGGATCACCGCCGAGGCGCTGATCGCGACCGCTGCCGCCTCGCCGGCGAGCCCGGCTTCCTTCAGGCTGAACAGAACGACGCCCAGCGTCTCGGTTCCCGAGGACCAGAGCAGGGCCGAGACGGTGAGCTCGTTGAAGGCCACGAGGAACACCATCAGCGCACTGACCGTCGCAGCCGGGGCGAGGATCGGCGCCACGATGAAACGCAGCATCTGCCAGAGCGTGACACCATCGAGTTTCGCCGCCTCTTCGTGATGCGCCTCGATCTGCGCCATTGCCGCGATCGGGGCCTTCAGCGCCAGCGGCAGGAAGCGCGCCAGATAGGCGAAGAGGATGATGAATGGTGTCGCATAGATGCTGACGCCGATCAGCGGCAGCGGCTTCAGGAACATCAGGATGCAGGCGATGGCGAGCACCACGCCGGGCAAGGCGTAGGGCAGCTCGATGACGAGTTCGACGACACGCCTCGCCTTGCCCATTCGCCGCTCCAGCGCATAGGCGAAGGCGATCGAGGCCAGCGCAAGGATCACCGCTGCGGTGCCGGCGAACAGGAAGGAATTGCGGAAGGCGCGCGCTGTCACGTCCTGGCGCAGCAGCACCTCGGTGAACTTGTCGAAGGTCAGGCTCTGCCAGGAGAGCGCGACGCCGAGCGCTGGCGTCAGTGCCTCGCTGAGCAAGGCAAGGAAGGGCAGGCCGAGCTTGAGGGCGATCAGGAGCCAGAGGCCGGCCGTGACGAAGGGGCGGGCGCTGCCGAGGGGCCAGAAGGGCTGCAAGGGGCGCTCGATTTCGACCTTGCCGCCGCGGCGCGTCGCAAGGATGCTTGCGAGAATGCCGAGGCCGGCGACCAGCGCGACGAGCAACGACAGCGCCGCGGCATCCGGCAGCCCCGCCGGTCCAAAGCTCGAAAGCCGCCGGTAGATCAGGGTTGGCAGGGTGAGATAGTTCATCGGCAGTCCGAGCAGTGCAGGAATGCCGAAATTGCCGATGCCGGCGACGAAGGCGATCAACCCGGCTGCGACGATCTGCGGGCGCAGCACCGGCAGCAGGATGCGGGTGATGATCGTCGGTGGCGCCGCACCTTCGAGCTGCGCCGCCTCGACCAGGGAATGCGGGATGMTGCGCAGCCCGCTCCAGAGCGTGATCGCGACCAGCGGCGCATGATGCAGCGCCATGACCAGGATGATCCCGCCGCGGCCCAGCAGGGGATTGGGGGTTCCCGGCGCCGGTGTCAGGCCGAGCGCGCCAAGAATGGGAGAGTGGGGGGCGGTCAGGCTGAGGAAGGCGAGCGCCGCCACCTGCGGCGCGATCATCATCGAGAAGACGAAGGCGAAGGCCAGCGGACGCTTGCCGCGTAGATCGGTCACTGCGAGCAGGATCGCGACGGCGCCGCCAATCGCGAAGGCGCCGAGCGCAGAGAGACCGGCGGTCTCGATGCTGTGCAAGGTCGCGGTGAGGGCGGCCCGGCTGCCGATTTCGGCGAGGGCTGCATCCGGCATGAACCGGCCGCCGGGCGCGAAAGCGGCGAGCAGGAGGCGCAGGAAGGGAAGGCCACCGAAGACCAGGACGCAAAGCGCCACCAGCACGGGCAGCCCGAGCCCTGAAGGCAGGTGCAACCCCGGCAGGAGCCGAGGTTGCCCGATATGCGGCCGGTCGGAGCGGGCGACGAGGGTCATGCTGCGTCCGGCCTGGCTTGGGCTTACTCGAAGATCGCGCTGAAGCGCTTGCGCGCTGCGGTCTCGTCGGCCAGCGCCTTGGCCGCATCGAACGGCATCAGCTTGATGGCGGCGCGCTCGGGATAGCCCGCGGGCAGCGCAACGTCGGGGTGTGCCGCGACATAGCCCTGCTTCAGGGCAAGTTCCTGGCCATCCCTGGAGATCAGGAAATCGACGAACGCCTTGGCGGCCTCCGGATTCCTGGTGCTCTTGAGGATCGCGACCGGTTCGCTGACGGCGGAGACGCCCTCGCTCGGGAACACGAACTCGACCGGCGCGCCCTTGGCCTTCTCGCGGATCGGCATGAAGTCGACGATCATGCCGTAGAGCTTCTCGCCGGTCGCGACTTGCCTCAGGATGTCGCCATTGCCACCTGCTGCCAGCGCACCGTTGTTCCTGAGGGTCTCATAGTAGCCCCAGCCACCGGGCAGGTTGCCCGCGAGCGTCATGGTGTGGATCAAAGCTGCGCCGGAGTTCAGGGGGCTCGGCATGGCCAGCAGGTTCTTGACCTCCGGCTTGCCGAGGTCGAGCCAGCTGGTCGGCTTCAGTCCCGCCTTGGTGTTGTAGACGATGCCGGTGGTGATCAGCTTGGTCGCGAACCACATCTTCTGCGGGTCGTGAATGCCGGCGGGATAGGCCGATGTCGCGGCGGCTTCATGCGCGAGCAGCCGGTTCTCCTGCTTCAGCCCTTCCATCGTCACCGAATCGGCGATCAGAAGAACATCGGCCTGAGGCGCGCCGGCCTCGATCTCGGCCCTGAGCTTGGCCATGATGCGCGGTGTGCCGTCGCGCACGAAGCTGATCTCGACCTTGGGGTATTTCGCCTTGAAGGCATCGATGGTCTGCTGGGCGTCGGTATTGGGCTGGCTGGTGTAAAGAACCAGCTTGCCCTCGGCCGCCTGGACAGCGAGAGGGGCCAGGCAAAGGGCAAGGCCCGTCGCAGCCAGAGCGATCATCGCCTTCGAATGCATTGTCTTTCTCTCCTGTCCGTCGGCCGGCCGGCCTCCGGCACTCGCGGTAGACCGCGTATATGACACATCCGTGACCTGTCATCACCGGGGCCGCTTGCGGCAGTGCAACTGCTCCACAAGGTGCTGATGCGCCACCGGGCCAACGGCCCGGCCTGCCCGAATTTCCCGCATCTGCCCGGCTTGTTTGTCGAACGGGTTTTCGACTAGTCTCCTCGGTGAAGGCGTACCAAAACGTCAGATTTAAACGTTTGAAATGGGAGGTTCTCAATGAAATCCATGCGTTATCTCGTGACCGGTGCAGCCTTCGCGGCGATCGCCGCCGGCTGGTCCGGCGCCGCCGTTGCGCAGGAGACGGTGACGGTCTGGTTCACCAAGGGTTTCTACAAGGGCGAGGACGATGCCCTGCTCGCGGTGGTCGACAAGTTCCAGAAGGCGACGGGCGTCAAGGTCGATCTCTCGCTCTATGCGACTGAGGATTGCGTGACCAAATCGGTCGGCGCCGTCGAGGCCGGAACGCCTCCCGATGTCGGCTTCTGCACCACCTATGATTTCCGCACGACCGGGAAATGGGCCTTCGACGGCAAGCTCGAGGACGTCACCGACGTGATCGAGCCGATGAAGGCAGAGTTCCAGCCGCAGGCGCTGGCGACGACCTTCCTGATGAACAACAAGGCCGGCAAGAAATCCTACTACGCCTTCCCCGTCGAACAGCAGATGATGCACATCACCTACTGGAAGGACATGCTGGAGGAGGCGGGCTTCAAGGAAGCGGACATCCCCAAGGGCTGGGACGGTTATTGGGATTTCTGGTGTGACAAGGTTCAGGGCGCATTGCGGGCCAAGGGCAAGCGCATCTACGGCATCGGCCATCCCATGGGCGTCGCCGCCTCCGACACTTTCTACAGCTTCCTGACCTTCGCCAACGCCTTCAACGCGCAGGTCGTCGACGAGAACGGCAAGATCGTCCTCGACCAGCCCAAGAACCGGGCCGGGATGATCGAGGCGGTCAAGGCCTATGCGAACATCTTCCAACGCGGCTGCACCCCGCCCTCGTCGGTGAACTGGCTCGACCCAGACAACAACGTCGCATTCCACAACCGCACGACCGTTGCCACGCATAACGCCACGATCTCGATCGCCGGCAAGCACATGGACGACATGAACAATCCGGCGCTGACCGCCGAGCAGCGGGCGACCGCGAAGAAGAACTACGAGGAGAACATCCGCACGGCCGAGTTCCCGAGGAAGCCGGATGGCAGCCCCATGACGAACCTGGCGGCGGTCAAGACGGCCGTGATCTTCGCCGATGCGAAGAACAAGAAGCGCGGCAAGGAGTTCATGGCCTTCCTGATGAAGGACGAGAACCTGCGTCCCTTCGTCGAGGGCTCGGCCGGGCGCTGGGTGCCGACGACGCTCAAGGGCATCGAGGCTCCGTTCTGGTCCGATGGCAAGGACCCGCACCGCGCGGTCGTCTACAAGCAGTACAAGGACGGCACTGTTCCGTTCCAGTTCGTCTACAACTACAATTTCACGACCGTGAATGCCGAGAACGTCTGGGCCAAGGCGGTGAACCGCGTTGTCCAGGACAAGATCTCGCCCGAACAGGCCGTGGACGAGATGATCGCTCGCATCAAGCAGATCGCCGGCTGATCCCGACGACCTGAACGACCGCGAAAACGGCATCCTGCGGCCGAACACGCCGTGGGATGCCGACCCGTCGAAAGAATGCGGGGCCTCGGAGGACAACTGATGACCGCCACCACCATGTCAGCGCCGGCAACGGTATCGGCCGAAATGACCTCGGGCCACACGCGAGACAGGGCGCTCTGGGGCGCGCTGATGCTGATGCCCTATATTCTCGTCTTCGCCGTGATGGTGGTCTACCCGGTCGGTTACGGCCTCTGGCTGGGGCTCAACTGGCAGTCCTATCGCGCACTCTTCGCGGACCCGATCTTCGTTCGCACGGTAGTCAATACCATCATCTTCCTGTTCGTGGCGGTGAACCTCAAGTTCCTGCTCGCGCTCTGGCTCTCGGGCTTCTTCGTGCAGCAGCGCGCCTGGGTGCGCATCGTGCTGGTGCTGTTCATCCTGCCCTGGGCCGTGCCCTCGATTCCGACCATCCTGTCCTTCCGGGTGATGCTGAACCCGGAGAACGGCATGCTCAACCAGCAGCTCTTCCACTGGTTCGGCATCGTCGAGGGGCCGGGCTGGCTCACCGACCCGACACTCGCCTTCGCGAGCTCGATCATGGTCCATATCTGGAAGTCGCTGCCGTTCTGGACGCTGATCCTGGTCACCGGCCGCCTGGCGATCTCGCAGGATCTCTATGAGGCCGCGAGCGTCGACGGAGCCAACGGGTGGCAGCAGTTCCGCTTCATCACCTGGCCGTCGCTGGCGACGCTCTATGTCACCTCGACCATGCTCTCGATGATCTGGACGCTGGGTGATTTCAACAGCGTCTACCTGCTCACCGGGGGTGGGCCGGGCGACTTGAACCATGTGCTGGCGACACTCGGCATCCGCTACATGCGCAACAACAACCTGGATCTCGGTATCGCCTCCATCATCGTCGCGATGCCGCTGATCCTGCCGATGGTCTTCGTGATGGTGAAGCGCCTGTCCAAGGGAGCCGAGTGATGAAAAAGGTTCTCGACGAAGGCAAGCTGATCCTGATCGCGATCCCGGTCCTGCTCTGGACCCTTCTGCCGATCTACCATCTCTTCGTGCTCTCGATCTCCAACCAGGAGTCGATGCTGGCCGGCAAGCTCTGGCCCGATCAGCCGACGCTCCAGAACTTCCAGATCGTCTTCAAGCAGCAGCATTATTACCTGACCAATTTCTGGCTGCAGATGTTCAACAGCTTCTTCATCGCCGTGGCCACGGGGCTGCTGACGCTCTTCGTTGCCACCTGCGCCGCCTTCGCCATCGCCCGGCTGCGGGTCAGGGGCGGGCGCACGATCATGAACCTGGCATTGGCGACCTACCTCATCCCGGCCGCCTTCCTCGCCATCCCGATGTACAAGGCGATGGGCTCCTACGGGCTGCTCAACACGCAGACTGCGCTGATCCTCGCCATGGTCGC
The DNA here is from genome assembly GCF_056396005.1 of Allobosea sp. 05T439. Taxonomy (NCBI): domain Bacteria; kingdom Pseudomonadati; phylum Pseudomonadota; class Alphaproteobacteria; order Hyphomicrobiales; family Alloboseaceae; genus Allobosea; species Allobosea sp. 05T439. Next base: position 100,595 of record NZ_JBFTKP010000006.1, read on the forward strand.
GCTGGCTTCGCCCTATGCGATCTGGGTTCTGAAGCAGGCCTCCGACAAGCTGCCGAAGGAACTCGACGAGGCGGCGATCATGGATGGCGCGACCTCGCTGCAGCTCTTCCGCATGGTCTATCTGCCGCTGATGAAGCCGTCGATGGTGGTCATCGGCATCTACGCGCTGCTGCTCGCCTGGAATGAGTATCTCTACGCCTTCCTGCTGCTCTCGAGCGAAAAGGCGGTGCCTCTGGCAGTGGGGCTTGGACTCTTCCTCTCGGCGGATGACGCACCCTGGAATCTGCTGATGGCCGCGGGCCTGCTCTACGCCATCCCGCCGGCTGTGATCTATTATGGCTTCCGCAAGAACATGGTCGGGGGCCTGACATCGGGGGCAGTCAAGAGCTGACCCATCTGCGCCGTGCGCGCAGCCGTCCTTCCGGCCTACTCGCTTGACCGGACCGGAAGAGCGCCGCAGGTTTGACCATTGTTCAAGACACCGATTTCGGCAGGATCGCCATGACCGCTTCCAAGCTCGACCAGCTCCGCAAGATGACCACCGTCGTCGCCGATACCGGCGATATCGAAGCGGTGCGCCGTCTGAAGCCTGTCGATTGCACCACGAACCCGACCTTGCTGCTCAAGGCCGTCGAAACCCCGGCCTATGCCCATCTCGTGGATGAGGCGATTGTCTGGGGCCGGAAGGCTGCCGGTTCCAGCGAGGCCCGCGTGCATGCGGTTTGCGACCGGCTGGCCGTGACCTTCGGCGCCGAACTTGCCGGAATCGTCCCCGGACGGGTCTCGACCGAGGTCGATGCCGATCTCTCGTTCGACACGCAGGCGAGCATCGACAAGGCCCGTGCCATCATCGCTGCCTACAAGGAGCGCAGCATCGGGCGGGAGCGCATCCTGATCAAGATCGCCTCGACCTGGGAGGGCATCCAGGCGGCCAGGGTGCTGCAGGCCGAGGGCATCGACTGCAACCTGACCCTGCTCTTCTCGCTGCCGCAGGCGATCGCCTGTGCGGATGCGAAGGCCTTCCTGATTTCCCCCTTTGTCGGTCGAATCCTCGACTGGCACGTCAAGGCCGGCGGCGGCCCCTACACGGCGGAAACCGATCCCGGCGTGGTCTCGGTCCGCACCATCTATGCCTATTACAAGGCTTACGGCATCGACACGGTGGTGATGGGCGCCTCTTTCCGCAATACGGGCGAGATCGAGGCGCTGGCGGGCTGCGACCGGCTGACCATCGGCCCCGGCCTGCTCGACGAGCTCGCCGCGGCGCAGGGCGATCTGCCGCGCAGGCTCGCGCCGGACAATTCCGGGAAGGCACCCGCGAAGCTGCTGCTCGATGAGAAGGCGTTCCGCTTCGCGCTGAACGAGGATGCAATGGCGACAGAGAAGCTCGCCGAAGGCATTCGCGGCTTCGTCAAGGATCTGCGCAACCTGCGCAAGCTGGTCGATGCCCGTCTCGAGGGCGCCAAGGCTGCCTGATGTCGGCACTTGTCATCATCGACGTCCAGCGCGACATCCTGGCCGTGCCGGTAGCTGCGCGCGCAGTCGTCGGGGAGCGCTTTGCGAAAGTGCGCGAGCGCCTGGCCGAGTTGATCGGCCGCGCGCATGCCGCCCAGCGCCCGGTGATCTTCATCCAGCATGACGGCCCGGCCGGACACCGTCTGGAAACCGGGACCCTAGGTTGGGACCTTCATCCCGACCTGCCGCGACAACCCGGCGACATCGTCGTTCACAAGACGGCCTGCGATTCCTTTCACGACACGGCCCTGCAGGTTGTGCTCGCGGAACGGAGGATCGGCCATCTCGTGATCGCCGGATTGATGACGCAGTACTGTGTCGACACCACCTGCCGGCGTGCCGTCGGCCTGGGCTTCGATGTCACGCTCGTCGCCGATGCGCATACGACCGCCGACAGCGATACGTTGCAGGTCGAGCAGATCGTGGCGCATCACAATGCCCTGCTGGATGGTTTCGATGCCGGTTCCGCGACGATCCGTGTCACGCCGCTGGCTCAGGTCGCGTTCGCCTGAATGGCGGCCCGGCGCGGTCGCCAAGAGCGCGCTCGGACGGCTGGGAACGGCCGATGAGCTGGCCGAGCTCGTCGCCTGGCTGGCGAGTGAGCGCTGCAGTTTCTCCGCCGGCGCCGTTTTCGATCTTTTGGGCGGTCTGGCAACCTATTGAGAACATTAGCGGTTCGCCCCTAGGGTGCGCCCGGAGTTGACGGCGAGCCCCGGTGGTGGGAGCCTTCGTGAAGTTCCACTGGGGGCCTGGTCATGTCGGACGCACCCGCGCATCAACCACCTTCTCTCGGTACGCATCTCCTGCCTTTGCGACGTAACTGGGGCTGGCTGCTTGCAGCCGGTATTGCCCTGGTCATCCTTGGCGTGCTCGGGCTTGGCGCTTCCGCCTTGCTCAGCGTTGCCAGCGCCATCTGGTTCGGCGCGATGATGTTCGCCGGCGGCGTGGTCATGCTGATCGACGCCTTCCGGCACAGCGGCTGGAAAAGCCTGCTGATGCATGTGCTGATCGGCCTGCTCTATCTCGGCGTCGGCATCATGACCTTCATCAACCCGGTCGTGGCGACGGCGTCGCTGACGCTTCTGGCGGGCTTTGCCCTGGTCGCAGCCGGCATCTTCCGCATCATCGTCGCCTTCCAGACGCGGCCGACGCCGGTCTGGATCTGGGTTCTGGTCTCCGGGCTGCTTTCACTCGCGCTCGGCGGGATGATCCTGGCGCAATGGCCGGCCTCGAGCTTCTGGGTCCTCGGCACCTTCCTCGCGATCGAGCTGATCTTCCAGGGCTGGGCTTGTATCGCATTGGCCATGGCGATCCGTTCGACCTTCAATGGCGCCGCCGCCAGGCGAGCGACGCCGCAGGCAGGCTAGATCACCGGACCGGACATCGTATCCGGTCCGGTGATCGAACCCTTTGTGTTTGCATCGGCTTTCCCGAAAGCCGCAATCCACCTTTCAGGCCGATGCATTAGGGCGGCATCACCTTTGCGTGTGCGGGGCCGGGTGCCACGGCCCGGCCATCATGGGCGCGACAATGGCGGGATGCTCCGTTATGTCGCACTCGTGATTGCCGGCCTGGTCGTCGCCGAGCCTGCAGCGGCGCAAACGACCTGGCGTATCGAGCGCGGGGCCACCGATATCAGCTTCGTGACCCGCCGCTTCGGGGCAGTCGTCGCGACCGGCCATTTCACGCATTATGACGGGACATTGGCGCTCGATTTCGATCGGCCTGAACGCAGCCGCATCAGGGTCACGATCGAGACGGGTTCGCTCCAGGCCGGCTCTGCCCTCATGGATGGCTTCATCAAGGGCGAGAGCATGCTCGATACGGGGCGCTATCCGACCGCGAGCTTCACCTCTGCTGCGGTGATCCGCACCGGCGACCGCAGCCTCGAGATACGCGGGCAGCTCACCATCCGTTCGATCACCCGCCCCATTACGGTGATGGCTGTCGTCGATGGCGACATCGACAGGGCCAGGCGCGGCGAAAAGCTGCCCTTCCAGGCCAATGGCACCTTTTTGCGCCCTGCATTCGAACTCGGCCGGGAGGTCAATGTCGTCGATGACGCGGTCGAGCTTGTGATCAAGGGGCAGCTTGCGCGATGAGCGAGGTGGTGGGGCGGCCGATGCGCTGGCACCCGGCCCTCGTCGCGCTGCATTGGCTGACATTGCTGCTGGTCATTGCCCAGTTCCTGATCGCGTCGCCGATGCGCGATGAAAGCCGCAACCTCGTCGAGCGTTTCGAACTCTACCAACTGCACAAGTCGGTGGGATTGACGGTCGCAGGCATGATCGTGCTGCGGCTTGTCCTGCGCATGGTCGCCCCTGTGCCGCCGCCGGCGAATGCTGGGCGATGGCTGCAGCGGGCCAGCGACGTGGTCCATGCAGGCCTGTATGTCTGCCTGATCGCGCTGCCTGTCACGGGATTGCTCATGGTGTCGGCCGCGCCGCTGCAGATCCCGACGCTCTATTTCGGCTGGCTTGCCGTCCCGCATCTCATCGGGCCCGACAAGGCGACCTATGAGCTGATGCAGGCTCTGCATGCCTGGGCGGGCAACCTTCTCCTCGCGCTCGCCGCGATTCATGTCGCGGCGGCGCTGGTTCACGTACTGATCTGGCGTGACGGTCTGCTGCGCCGCATGTGGTTCGGCCGCAGATGGGTCGCGCTCCGCGGCGATCAGCGCTGAGCGGCGAAGGCTTCCTCGCGGATCGTGGAGAGCGACTTTGCCGGCGTGATCGCTTCGGGATCGAGCAGGCAGTGGATGATCGCCGGCTTGCCGCTGGCGACCGCGCGCTCGAAGGCCGGAGCGAACTCGGCCGTGGTCTCGACGCGCTCGCCATGGCCGCCGAAAGCCTTGGCATAGGCCGCGAAATCCGGGTTCTTCAGCGTCGTTGCCGAGACGCGGCCAGGATAGTGCTTCTCCTGATGCATGCGGATCGTGCCGTACATGCCGTTGTCGACGACGACGACGATCACCGGCAGTTCGTACTGCACGGCCGTCGCGAAATCCTGGCCATTCATCAGGAAACAGCCGTCGCCGGCGAAGGCGACCACCGTTCTCTCGGGAAACAGCCGCTTGGCGCCGATTGCCGCCGGCACGCCATAACCCATAGACCCGGAGGTCGGCGCGAGCTGCGTCGCAAACTTGGTGAAGCGATGGAAGCGATGCACCCAGGTGGCGTAGTTGCCGGCACCGTTGCAGAGGATCGCGTCATCGGGGAGGTAGCGACGCAACCAGGTGACGGCCTCGCCGGGATGGAAGGCGCCAGGTACCGGGGCGGGCTGCTCGCTCCAGGCGAGATAGGCATCATGCGCTTCGGCCGCCGCACTCGCCCAGTTGATCGTCTGGGGCGGATGAACGGTCTCCAAGGCGGCGCAGAAGGCGGTCGGCGAGGCATTGATCGCGAGGCTTGGCCGGTAGACGCGGCCGAGTTCTTCCGGATCGGGATGGACATGCACCAGCGGGCGGCCCGGATTGGGGATGCCGAACAGCGTGTAGGACTGGCTCGGCATCTCGGAGAGGCGGCCGCCGACCAGCAGCACGAGATCGCTGTCCTGGATGCGCTTCAGGAGCTTCGGATTGGGGCCGATGCCGAGATCGCCGGCAAAATTCGGATGGTTGGCCGGGAACAGCATCTGCCGGCGGAAGGAGACCGCGACCGGCAGGTCGAAGCGCTCGGCAAAACGCTGGAAACGCTCGATCGCCTGCGGGTTCCAGCGCGAGCCGCCGAGGATGGCAATCGGCGATTTCGCGGCCCAGAGCCGCTTCTGCAGGTCGATCGTCTGCAGCAGCGAGGGATGCGTCTCGGTGACCTGATAGGGTTCTGCGTCCGCGACGTCGGCGAGGTCGGTCAGCACGTCCTCGGGCAGCGCGATCACCACCGGGCCGGGGCGGCCGGAGGTCGCGACATGGAACGCACGGCTGATGATCTCGGGAATGCGGGCAGCGTCGTCGATCTCCGTCGCCCATTTCGTCATGGTGCCGAAGACGGCGCGGTAATCGAGTTCCTGGAAGGCTTCGCGCTCGCGCATGCCGCGCTCGATCTGGCCGACGAACAGGATCATCGGGGTCGAGTCCTGGTCGGCGATATGAATGCCCGGCGAGGCATTGGTCGCGCCGGGGCCGCGGGTGACGAAGCAGATGCCGGGCTTGCCTGTGAGCTTGCCGGCAGCCTCGGCCATCATCGCGGCGCCGCCTTCGGCGCGGCAGATGGTGACCTTCAGCTTCGCGTCATGCAGCGCGTCGAGCACGGCGAGATAGCTCTCGCCGGGCACGCAGAAGGCGTCGGTCGCGCCATGAATCAGCAATTGGTCGACGAGGATCTGCCCGCCAGTCCGTTCAGCCATGTGTATGCCCTCCCCAGGCGGGGTCGTTCAGGATGTCGTCTTGATGTTCGCCGAGCCGAGGGCTAGGCCGCGATGCGACCTGCCGTTCGCCGTCGATGACGATGGGCGAGGCGACGGTCGGGATCGCGCCCTTGGCCGCAGCCTCGGCAGGCAGGTCGACCTTGATGCCGCGGGCCACCACCTGCGGATCGGCAAAGACCTCGTCGATCGTGTTGATCGGGCCGGCCGGAACGCCGGCTTCTTCCAGCGCAGCCAGAAGTTCGGCCTTGTGGCGGCGGGCGGTCAGCGAAGCCAGCATCGGGATCAGGATTGCGCGGTTGGCGACCCGGCCCTTGTTGTCGGCATAATCGGCATGACTGCCGAGATCGGAGCGGCCAAGCACGTCGCAAAGCCTGCGGTATTGCCCGTCATTGCCGGTCGCGATGATGATGTGCCCGTCTGCGACGGGGAAGACTTCGTAGGGCACGATATTGGGATGGGCGTTGCCGAGCCGGGCCGGGGCTTTTCCTGAGACCAGGTAGTTCAGCGCCTGGTTGCCGAGCACGGCGACCTGCGTGTCCATCAAGGCAAGGTMGAGCGTTGCGSCCTCGCCGGTGGCATCGCGTCGCCGCAGCGCCGCCAGGATGCCGACGGTCGCGTAGAGCCCGGTGAAGATGTCCGTCTTGGCATAGCCGGCCTTGGTCGGCTGGCCGTCGGGCTGGCCGGTGATCGACATCGAGCCGGCCATGCCCTGGATCAGGAAGTCGTACCCGGCGCGCTCGGCATAGGGACCGTCCTGTCCGAAGCCGGTGATCGAGCAATAGATCAGGTTCGGATGAAGCTTGCGCAGCGAGGCGGCGTCGAGCCCGTATTTGGCGAGCCCGCCGACCTTGAAGTTCTCGATCACCACATCGGCATGGCCGGCGAGCTTGCGCACCAGGGCGCGGCCCTCCTCCGTGCGGAAATCGGCCGTGATCGAGCGTTTGCCGCGGTTGGCGCTGTGGAAATAGGCCGCCGAGAGCGTGCCGCCGTCGGTCCCTTCGACGAAGGGAGGACCCCAGTTGCGGGTGTCGTCGCCTTCTGGGCTTTCGACCTTGACGACATCGGCGCCGAGATCGGCCAGCAACTGGCCGATCCAGGGGCCGGCAAGGATGCGCGCGAGTTCGAGGACGCGCAGGCCGGCAAGGGGAGGAGTCGTCATCAGGTCATTCCGGCTTCGAGGCTGCCGTCATGGCCGGGTTTGGCCCAGCCATCCCTTGAAGGGTGCGCGGCAAAAAGACATGCCTGGGGCAAGCCCCAGGCATGAGGTCGCGGCTCAGAAGAACGCCTGCAGCCCGGTGACGGCGCGCCCGAGGATCAGCGCATGAACGTCATGCGTGCCCTCATAGGTGTTGACCGTCTCCAGGTTCGCGGCATGGCGCATGACGTGGAACTCGATCGAGATGCCGTTGCCGCCATGCATGTCGCGGGCCTGGCGGGCGATGTCGAGCGCCTTGCCGCAATTGTTGCGCTTTACCAGCGAGATCATCTCGGGCGCCATCCTGCCGTCGTCGAGCAGGCGGCCGACGCGAAGCGAGCCCTGCAGGCCGAGCGTGATCTCGGTCAGCATGTCGGCGAGCTTCTTCTGGTAGAGCTGGGTCTGGGCCAGAGGCTTGTTGAACTGCTTGCGGTCGAGCCCGTACTGGCGGGCGCGGTGGAAGCAGTCCTCGGCGGCGCCCATCACGCCCCAGGAGATGCCGTAGCGGGCGCGGTTGAGGCAGCCAAACGGCCCCTTCAATCCAGAGACGTTCGGCAGCAGGTTCTCTTCCGGCACGATGACGCCGTCCATGACGACCTCGCCCGTGATCGAGGCGCGCAGGCTGAGCTTGCCGCCGATCTTCGGCGCGCTCAGGCCCTTCATGCCCTTCTCGAGGATGAAGCCGCGGATCTGGTTGTCATGCGCGGCCGACTTCGCCCAGATCACGAACACATCCGCGATCGGCGAATTCGAGATCCACATCTTCGAGCCGGTCAGCTTGTAGCCGTCGGCCACCTTCTCGGCGCGGGTCTTCATGCCGGCCGGGTCGGAGCCGGCGTCGGGCTCGGTCAGGCCGAAGCAGCCGATCCACTCGCCGGAGCCGAGCTTGKGCAGGTACTTCTTGCGCTGGTTCTCGTCGCCATAGGCGTAGATCGGATACATCACGAGCGAGGACTGCACGCTCATCATCGAGCGATAGCCGGAATCGACGCGCTCGACCTCGCGGGCCACCAGCCCATAGGAGACGTAGTTGGCGCCGGCGCAGCCATATTCCTCCGGCACCGTCACGCCGAGCAGGCCGAGTTCGCCCATCTCATTGAAGATGGAGCGGTCGGTCTTCTCCTCGAGATAGGCCTCCGAGACGCGCGGGAGCAGCTTCTCCTGCGCGTATTGGCGGGCCGTGTCGCGGATCAGGCGCTCGTCCTCGTTGAGCTGGTCGTCGAGCAGGAAGGCATCGTCCCACTGGAATTCCGCGAGCTTGTGGCTTGCGGAGTGGCTGCGTGCGGCTTCGGCCATGGTTTCTCTCCCGTTCGCTCAGGCGTCGACGTCGAAGCTGACGCCCTGCGCCAGCGGCAATGTCGTGCCGTAGTTCAGCGTATTGGTAGCGCGGCGCATATAGGCCTTCCACGCGTCCGAACCGGCCTCGCGGCCGCCGCCGGTCTCCTTCTCGCCGCCGAAGGCTCCGCCGATCTCGGCACCCGAAGGGCCGATATTGACGTTGGCGATGCCGCAATCCGAGCCTTCGCCGGAAACGAAGGTCTCGGCCTCGCGCATGTCGAGGGTGAAGATGGACGAGGAGAGACCGGCACCGACCGCGTTCTGCAGCGCGATCGCCTGGTCCAGCGTCTTGTACTTCATGACATAGAGGATCGGCGCAAAGGTCTCGCGCTCGACCGGGCCGGTCTGCTCGGGCATCTCGACCAGCGCCGGACGGACATAGAAGCCACCGCTGCCGACATCGACCTTCTCGCCGCCCTGGACCTTGCCGCCGGCAGCCTTGGCTTCGCCGAGCGCCTTCTGCATGCCCTCATAGGCAGCCTCGTCGATCAGCGGCCCGACCAGCACGCCGGCCTCGCGGGGATCGCCGATCTTGACCKAGCCATAGACCTTGATCAGGCGCGGGATCAGCGCGTCATAGACGCTCTCATGGACGATCAGGCGGCGCAGCGTGGTGCAGCGCTGGCCGGCCGTGCMCATCGCAGCAAAGGCGATGCCGCGGAGCGCGATATCGAGATCGGCGGAAGGCGCCACGATCGCGGCATTGTTGCCGCCGAGTTCGAGAATGGCGCGGGCGAAGCGGGCGGCGAGCTTCTGGCCGACTTCCTTGCCCATCCGGGTCGAGCCGGTGGCGGAGAGAACCGGCACGCGGTGATCCTGCACCAGTGCGTCGCCGATCTCGCGACCGCCGATCAGGACTTCCGACAGGCCGACCGGAGCCTCGGGGCCGAAGCGCTTCATGGTGCGCTCGACGATGGCCTGGACGGCGAGCGCCGTCAGCGGGGTCTTCTCGGAGGGCTTCCAGACGACGCTGTCGCCGCAGACGAATGCAAGCGCCGCATTCCAGGACCAGACGGCGACCGGGAAGTTGAAGGCCGAGATCACGCCGCAGACGCCGAGCGGATGCCAGGTCTCCATCATGCGGTGGCTCGGGCGCTCGGTGGCGATGGTCAGGCCGTAGAGCTGGCGCGAAAGACCGACCGCGAAATCGCAGATGTCGATCATCTCCTGGACTTCGCCGAGCCCCTCGGAGGTGACCTTGCCGGCTTCCAGCGTCACCAGCAGGCCGAGATCGGTCTTGGCGTTGCGCAGCTCCTCGCCGAGCAGGCGGACGAATTCACCACGGCGCGGGGCCGGGACCTTGCGCCAGGCCAGGAAGGCAGACTGCGCGCGGCCGATCGCCGCCTCGGTCTCCGCAACGCTCGTCTCGCGCAGCGTCGCCACCGTCTCGCCGGTGATGGGGGAGCGTGCTGCAAGGCCCGCGGACGCGAAGACGGTGTCCGGCACGCCGAGACGCTTGAGCAGCGCGAGCGCATCCTTCGGCAAAGATGAAGCCATGTCCTGGTTCCGACCTGTCGATTGCTAGTATGTCAAATGGCGCGGGAAAGAGCCGCCGCGCCGGAAGGGCGCAGAATGCCCTCTTCCGGTTGCGCTCGGCAACCGATATGTTCTCACGAGTTGATGAGAATAGCTCATGACCTTTGATCTCGTTCCCGGACGCCTTTCGGTGCCCTCCCTGTCGGCGCTCGCGGCCTTCGAGGCGGCTGCGCGCCATGGCAGTTTCACGCGCGCCGCCGAGGAACTGAACCTGACGCAAGGGGCGATCAGCCGCCAGGTCGCGCATCTCGAGCAGGTGCTCGGCGTCAGTCTGTTCCAGCGCGTCAAGAAACGCGTCAGCCTGACGCCGGCCGGGAGCGCCTATGCGACCGAGATCCGCGATGGGCTCTCGCGCCTTGCGGCTGCGACCGTCTCGGCCATGGCCTTTCGCGGCGCGGCCGGCGTGCTGCATCTCGGTATCCTGCCGACCTTCGGCACACGCTGGCTAATTCCGCGTCTGCCGCGCTTCATCGAGGCCCATCCCGGCGTCACCATCAACTTCACGACCAAGCTGGTGCCCTTTGATTTCGCGCGCGAGCCGATCGATGCCGCCGTGCATTTCGGCGATCCGGTCTGGCCTGGCGCTGTGCTTCATCGCTTGATGGGGGAGGAGGTCGTTCCCGTGGCGGCGCCCTCGCTGGTCGAGCGCCTGGGCTTGAAGGAGCCGGCGGATATGCTGCGCGCGCCGTTGCTGCAGCAGGCGACGCGACCCCGGGCCTGGGCGAACTGGCTGGAAAAACAGGGGCTGCCGCCGGAGCGGGCGCTGATGGGGCCGCGCTTCGAGCAATTTGCCATGGTCTCGCAGGCGGCCGTGGCTGGGTTGGGTCTTGCGATCGTGCCGCGCTTCCTGATCGAGGAGGAATTGCGCTCGGGCGCGCTCGTCGTTCCGGTCGACCGGCCGGTCAGCGGCACGGAGGGCTATTACCTGGTCTATCCCGAGACCCGGGCGGCGCTGCCGGCGGTGATCGCCTTTCGCGACTGGCTGCTCGGCGAATGCGGGCTCACGGCCTGAGCACTCGACAAGCCGGCGCAGTCGCGTCATTCATGCGTGAAATTCACCAACCCCGGCCACAGAGCGTCGTGGCCCGAACTGCGCAGGACTGACATGCCGTCCTTTTCCGAGACCGCCGATGTCGTGATCTGTGGAGGGGCCGCCATCGGTTCCTCCGTCGCCTATCATCTCGCCGCCGACCCAGGCTTCAAGGGCAAGGTGGTGGTCCTGGAGAAGGATCCGACCTACCGCTACTCCGCCTCGGCGCTCTCGGCGGCTTCGATCCGCCAGCAATTCTCGAGTTCGGTGAACATCCGTATCTCGCTCCACGGCATCGAATTTTTGCGCAATATCGGGACGCATCTCGCCGTCGATGGCGAGGTTCCGGCCATCGATCTGCATGAAGGCGGCTACCTCTATGTCGCGAGCGGCGAGGGAGCCCCGGTCCTCGCCTCGAACCAGAAACTGCAGCAGGACGAGGGCGCCGATATTGCGCTCTATGCTGCGGATATGTTGCGCAGCAAATTTAGCTGGCTCAATGTCGAGGATCTCGCCTGCGGCACCTATGGGGTCAGCGGGGAGGGCTGGTTCGACGGTTGGGCGCTGCTCCAGGCCTTTCGCAAGAAGGCGCGCGCGCTCGGTGTCGAGTACCGCCAGGGCGAAGCGGCGCGCTTTATCGTGGAAGGCGGTCGCGTCGTCGGCGTCGAGCTTGGCGATGGCAGCCGCATCGGCTGTGGCGCGGTCGTCAACGCCTCGGGCACGCATGGTGCGCGGCTGGCGGCAACGGCCGGCATCGCGATTCCCGTCAGGTCGATGAAGCGCTACGTCTTCAGCTTCACCTGCAAGGGCGAGGTCGATAACTGCCCGCTTCTGATCGATACCTCCGGTGCCTATTGCCGGCCCGAGGGCAAGCGCGGCAGCGAGGGGCAGATGTTCATTTGCGGCGCCTCCCCGCCGGCCGAACTCGATCGCGAATGGATCGAGACCGATGCCGATGTGGAGGATGTCGACTGGTCCTTTTTTGAGGAGCATGTCTGGGCGCCGCTCGCCCATCGTGTGCCCGCCTTCGAGGCGATCAAGCCCGGTCGCGCCTGGGCCGGCCCCTATGACATGAATGAACTCGACGGCAATGCCATCCTCGGCCCGGCCGTCGGCCTGCCGAATCTCTATCTCGCCAATGGTTTCTCGGGGCACGGCCTGCAGCAGTCCCCGGCTGTGGGAAGGGGGATTGCCGAGCAGATTGTGCATGGCGGCTATCGCACGCTCGATCTTGCCGATCTCGGTCACGAGCGCATCGTTGCGGGGCGGCCGCTGACGGAGGCCAATATCATCTGAGGAGGCACGCATGGTCGATCCGGCTTATGTTCAGACCATGGCGCGCTACAACGCCTGGCAGAACCGGAGCCTGTGCGATGCGGCCGATACGCTTGACGAGGAAGGTCGCCGTCGGGATCGCGGCGCCTTCTTCAAGTCGATCCACGGTACGCTGAACCATATCCTGTGGGCCGACGAAATCTGGCTCCACCGGCTGATCGGGACGCCCAAGCCGCCGATCAGCGGCCGCGATGCACCGATCTATGTCGATGACTGGGCCGAGTTCCGCCGTCGGCGTGCCGAGCGCGACGAGGCGATCCTGGCCTGGGCTGCTACCGTCGACGCCAACTGGCTGCGCGGGACCCTGATCTGGTATTCGGGGGCCGCCGGCCGCGAACTCGGCAAGCCGCGCGCCTTTGCGCTCATGCACATGTTCAACCACCAGACGCATCATCGCGGGCAGGTTCACGCCATGCTGACGGCGGCCGGCACCAGACCCGAGGATACCGATCTCCTCCTCGTCGACGAACCGCGCTGAACGGCCCTCCGGTTCAGGCCTGCTTGGTCCGTTTCGCCCGGGCCAGAGTCTTCACGGGGGCAGGCTTGTCGCTGTCTTCTTTCGCTTCAGGCACGGTTGCCGTCGTGTTCTGGCTCAGCTTCTGGAACAGGCCGAGCCCGACCATCGCCAGCACAGCGAGCAGGACCAGCAGGCCGGGATAGACGACGTCGCTCATCGTGGTCCGCGACGCCTTGGTGATCAGCACCAGCGATTCCAGGCTGAGCGCAATGATGATGATCGTCATGAATTTGGTCAGCGAGCCGCGCGCTTCTGCCGGGCGCCGCAATTCGCGATCGCTGATCACCTCTTCCTCGAACAGGAATTTGCCGACATCCGCGACCGCGACCGCAATGATCACGAGGCCGATGCCGTCGAGCATGGTCTCAAGTGCGCCGTCGCCGGTTCGGAACCCGGTGAACGTCCGCCAGACCGCAACCACCATCAGCATCACCGAGGCGGCGAGCAGGGAACCCGCAATGGCGGTGTAGAGGATGCGACTGAAGAGCAACATGAGAGGCGCTGTCTGTCCGCAGAAATTCGGGCGGTTGGCGTGAGAAACGGGCATGGCGGCCCACTGTTCCATGCGGCTTGTCGATTGTTCCGGTTCGATGCAGGTTGCCGGCGCTGTTTCGGAGACCCGCCATGCCCGAGCTCTCGAGCCTGCTTGCCTTCGCCCTGATCGCGTTCGGCATGGTGCTGACGCCCGGTCCGAACATGATCTACCTGATCTCGCGCTCGATCTCGCAGGGACATGCTGCCGGGCTGATCTCGCTCATCGGCGTCGTGCTTGGCTTCGTCATCTACATGCTTTGCGCCACTTTCGGCATCACGGCGCTGCTCTTCGCCGTGCCTTATGCCTATGACGCGCTGCGCTTCGGTGGCGCGGCCTATCTCCTGTACCTCGCCTGGCAGGCGCTGCGGCCGGGCGGGCGCTCGCCCTTCCAGGTTCGCGAGCTGGTGCCTGACGGGCCGCGCAAGCTCTTTGCCATGGGCTTCCTGACCAGCCTGCTCAATCCCAAGATCGCGATGTTCTATCTCGCGCTGCTGCCGCAGTTCATCGATCCCGCGGCGGGTAATGTCCTGACGCAGTCGCTGGTGCTCGGCGCGATCCAGATCGTGATCAGCGGCAGCGTCAATGCGCTGATCATCTTTACCGCCGGCAGCATTGCCCTCTTCCTTCGCACACGGCCGTTCTGKGCGGTGGTGCAGCGCTGGCTGATGGGCACGGTGCTTGCCGGCCTCGCGGTGAAGATGGCGACGGAAGCGCAGCGCTAGCTCACATCCCCTTTCCGGATATCGTGCCGGACATCATGCGTCGTAGCCCCGGCCGCAACGGGCATGGACATGCGGCGCAGCAAGGCCAGCAGGAGTTTTTCATGAGTGTCGCCAACGGCCGGGCTTTGCTCGCAATCCCCGGCCCGACCAATATCCCCGATCGCGTGCTGCAGGCGATGATGCGGCCGGCCGAGGAACTCAGCTCCAAGCCGATCCTCGATCTGACCGAGACGCTCCTGACCGATTTCCGGAAGATCTTCCGCACCAAGGGCGAGACCTTCATCTATGCCGCCAACGGGCATGGCGGCTGGGAAGCGGCCCTGACCAATGTGCTCTCCCGCGGCGACAAGGTTCTCGTGCTGGCGAGCGGGCGCTTTGCCGTAGGCTGGGGCGAGATGGCCCGTTTCCTGGGGGCAGATGTCGAGGTCCTCGCCGGGTCATGGCGCGCAGCGGTCGATCCGGTGGCCGTCGAGGAACGCCTGCGGCGCGACACGAACCATGAGATCAAGGCCGTGCTCATGGTGCAGATCGATACGGCATCCGGCGTCGTCAACGACGTGCAGGCCGTGCGCAAGGCGATCGATGCCGCCGGCCACCCGGCCTTGTACATGATCGATGGCGTCGCCTCGCTCGGCTGCATGCGGTTCGAGATGGACGATTGGGGCGTCGACATTGCCATGTCTGCGTCGCAGAAGGGGCTGATGACGCCGCCCGGGCTGGCCTTCGTCGCGGCGAGCGGGAAGGCGCTGCACGCGCATCCGCACGCGACGATGCGGACGGCCTACTGGGACTGGACCTCACGGCTGAGCCCGCTCCTCTACATGAAGCATTTCGGCACTCCGCCCGAGCATCTGATGTTCGGCCTGCGCGCCGCGCTCGACATGATCCTCGAGGAGGGACTGGAGCCTGTCTGGCGCCGTCATGCCCTGCTTGCCGGGGCAACCCATGCTGCCATGTCGCGATGGGCCGAGGGCCAGGTCCTGACCTGCAATATCGAGGAACCATCGCAGCGGGCGCCCTCGGTCACGACAATCCTCGTTCAGGGCGATCCGAGTTCGATCACCGATTATGCGCGGACGGTCTGCGGCGTGACGCTCGGGCTCGCGATCGGCGATCTCGCCGGCAAGGCCTTTCGCATTGCCCATATGGGCCATGTCAATGCGCCGATGGTGCTTGGCAGTCTGAGCGCCGTCGAAATGGCCTTGCAGGCGCAGAATATCCCGCATGGTGCCGGTGGCGTTGCTGCAGCCATCACGCATCTCGCCCAAGGCGCGTAACCGGGCGGTTTGGGAATCGGCCCCAAGGGTGGATTGCAGCTTTCGGGGAAGCCGATGCAAGCACAGAAGGTCAGATCATCGGACCCGATACGATCCGCTGATCTGACGGCTGAGGCTCGCCGCAATGCGGCGGGCGCATTCTCGTGAAGAGGTCTGCTCGGCAAAAGCAGGGCTGTCCGGCGCAAATGCCCGTTCCCAGACTTCGCAGTCCTGCTCTAGCTTCGCGGTCCCATTCGGAACCAAGAGAGCGCAGGCCATGAGTGAGTTGACCCCGGACGAAGCCAAGGTGACGGCGTGGCTTGCCAGCCGCAAGGACGCGATGGTCGCGCTCCTGCGGGAGATGGTCGACACCGACTCCGGCTCCTATGACAAGCCGGGCGTCGACAGGGCAGGGCAGGTGCTCGCCCGGTTCCACGAAGCGAACGGGCTCAGCGTCGAGATCATCCCGGATGCTCGTTATGGCGATGCCGTCAAGGCGCGACTGCCGAATCCGGCCGCCAACGACCAGCGCCCGGTGCTGTTGCTGGGACATCGCGATACCGTCTTCCCGGAAGGCGAGCCGACGCGCCGGCCCTTCACCATCAAGGCCGGCCGGGCTTATGGTCCCGGTGTCGCCGACATGAAGGCTGGTCTCGTCATCGAGGCCTTCGTCGCCGCCGCCTTTGCCGAATGCGGTGGGCTTTCCGCTCCGCTCACCATGCTGACGACGAGCGACGAGGAGATCGCTTCCCCCTCTTCGCGCCCGATCATCGAGGCGGCGGCGCGTGAATCGCGCTGTGTCTTCAATGCCGAGCCGAGCCGGCTGCCGCCTGGCACCGAGTTCCTGCGCGATCACAAGCAGTCGATCACCAGCGGCCGCAAGGGTGGCGTCTTCATGCGTGCCGAATTCGTCGGCAAGGCCGCCCATTCCGGCGCAAATTACGAGAAGGGCGTCTCGGCCATTGTCGACCTCGGCCACAAGATCCCGAAGCTTCAGGGGCTGACCGATCTCGAGCGAGGCGTCACCGTCAATGTCGGGCTGATCGGCGGCGGCCAGACCGTCAATACGGTCGCTCCCCATGCCTGGTGCGAAATCGATCTGCGCTATGTCACGGCCGCGCAGCGCGATGAACTGGTCAGCGCGATCCGCGGCATCATCGAGACCCCCATCGTCGAAGGCTCGAGTGCGAAACTGACCATCAAGGGCGAGTTCGTGCCGCTGGAGAAAACCCCCGAGGCCGCTGCCCTCTACGATACCTATCGTGATGCCGCCGCGAGCTTCGGGATCAGCGTCAGCGCCGAGTTCACCGGTGGTTGTGCGGATTCCGGCTTCACTGCGGCGCAGGGTTGCCCGACGCTGTGCTCTGTCGGCCCGATCGGCGGAATGGCGCACACTCCCGACGAATTCCTCGAAGTCGAGAGCATCGTGCCGGCGGCGCAGGTGCTGGCGCTTGCCGTGATGCGCACGCCTGCGCGCATGGAGTGAGGTCCGGGCGCATTGCCCCGACGCGGATGCGCGGTCGCGCGCCGACCATCCGTCGGCCGAATCGCTGCTGACAGGGCGGCGACGCAAACTGCATCGATGCTCGCTCCCGGGGCGAGCGTCGATGGCGGGAATGGCCCCTTGTTTCAGTGGGCCCTCAGAACGCCTCTTCCCAATTTCGGCTGAGCCGCATCGCCGAATTGATGAGCCCGACCATGGAATAGGTCTGCGGAAAATTGCCCCAGAGCTCGCCGGTTTCGAGATCGGCATCCTCCGAAAGCAGGCCAAAGCTGTTGCGCCGTTTCAGGATGCGGCAGAACAGGTCCTTGGCTTCGTCGCGCCGGCCGATCGCATGCAGCGCGTCGACATACCAGAAGGCGCAGATCAAGAAGCCGGTATGCATGAAGCCGAAATCATCCTGCGTGCCGTAACGCAGCAGGAGGTCGCCGCGGCCGAGCTCGCGGCCGATGGTTTCGACGGTCGCAATATAGCGCGGATCCTCCGCCGTGACGAAGCCGAGCTCCGCAATCAGCAACAGGGTCGCGTCGAGATCGCTGCCGCCAAAGGTCGAGACGAAGGTGCCCTTCTCCTGGTTCCAGATCTGGTCGGTAATGACGCCCTTCAGACGTTTGGCCTCTCCACGCCAATAGTCCTTGCGGTCGGTGCGACCGAGCGTCCCGGCGATGCGTGCGAGCCGGTCGCAGGCCGCCCAGCACATCACGCTGGAGAAGGAATGCACGACCTGCTTCTCGCGCAGCTCCCACGGGCCGGCGTCGGGCTTGTCGAAGACTGCGATCGCGAGCTCGCCCATTCGCTCGAGCTGCCCGAAGAGCGCGTCCTTGCCGGGCTGGATCAGGCGGCGGTCGAAGAAGGAATGCGTCGCCGCGAGCACCACGGCGCCGTAGCCGTCATTCTGGATTTGCGTCGCTGCGCCGTTGCCGACACGCACGGGCTGGTGCCCGCGATAGCCTGACAGGTTTGGCACCTCGAATTCGGTCAGCACGCCGCCGCGCGTGATCGGGTAGAGTGGCGGCAGATGCTCCGCTCCGCTCTCGGAGAAGGTGTCGACGATATTGGTGATGAAGCCGAGGTAATCCTCCATCGTCCGCGTCGTGCCCAACCGATTGAGCGCATGCACCACGAAATAGGCGTCGCGCAGCCAGCAGAAGCGGTAGTCCCAGTTGCGCTGGGTGCCGGGAGCTTCCGGAATCGAGGTGGTCAGCGCGGCGACGATGGCGCCGCTCTCCTCGAAACTGCAAAGCTTCAGCGTGATCGAGGCGCGAATGACCTCCTGCTGCCACTCGAAGGGGATGGAGAGGGAGCGCACCCAGTCGCGCCAGTAATCCGTCGTCTTGTCCAGGAACTCGCGCGCGGTCGTCTCGATCTCGGCGCGCAATGCCTCGTCCGAGCCGATGAAGAAGGAGAAGGTCCGGTCGACCGCGAAAGGGACGCTGTCCATCACATAGGAGATCGGCGCATCCGTCGTCAGCCGGATCGTCTGGTCGGCGCCGACATAGCGGACATGGTTGGAGCCGCGCGTAATCTCGTCCGGCAATTCGCCGAGGCCGAGGCATGGCTTCAGCACGACCCGGATACGCGGCCGGCCAGAAAGCCGGCGCACGCGCCGCACCAGCAGCGGCGGCCGGAAAGAACGCTCGTAGCGCACGAAACGAGGCGCGAAATCGAGAATCTCGATGGCGTTGCCCTGGTCGTCGGACAGGACTGAGGAAAGGATCGCGGTGTTGTCGAGATAGCTTTGTTCGCATCGCGTCATGCCGACGAGTTCGATCGCGAACACGCCCTTCTCGGGCATGGCGTCGCCGTCATCGGGCTTGTTGTCGATCAGCGAACAGAAAACCGGGTCGCGGTCGAAGCGGGGAAAGCAGCCCCAGACGATATGGGCGCGCCGGTCGATCAGTGCGGCGATCGAGCAATTGCCGATCACGCCGAGATCGAGCGAGGCGGAATGCCGCGCCGTGGTGGAGGTTTCTACGGTCATGATCAGCCTTGGCAGAAAGCGTCAGTCGTCAGGCTGCCGCTTTCTGCGGCGGCGAGCAGGATGGTGCGGAGCGCTGTCGGGGAAGCAAGGCGCTGGCCGGCACAGGTTTCGCCCGCACCGATGCGGATCGACAGGCCGCCCAGCGCGTTCACCGTGGCAAAGCCCGCCTCGTCGGTAATGTCGTCGCCGATGAAGACCGGTGTCCGGCCGCTATAGGGTGCTTCCCGCATCAGCCAGGAAATGGCGTTGCCTTTGCTGGCCCCGGCTGGGACCAGCTCGGCGACCGATTTGCCTTCCTGCAAACGCACGGAGGGGCCCATCCCGGCTGCAAGCTTCCTGACCAGCGCGAGGGATTCATCCTGGAGTTGCGGCGCCAGGCGCCAGTGCAGAGCGGCCGAGATCCGTTTGTCCTCGACGAGGATGCCGACATGGCTGTTGGCGAAACGGATGAGCTCCCGCAGCGCCTCGCGCAGGGCTTCGGGAGCGTCCGCCTGGCTGCGGATGGTTCCGCCGAGGCGGATCTGTGCGCCATGAAGGCCGGCGATGTCGAAGTGATAGGGGGCGAGAAACCCGTCGAGGTCGGGGATAGGGCGCCCGGAGACAAGCGCCAGCGCTCCGCCCAGCGTAGAGCGCAGCGTATCGAGCGCCGGCGCGAGCTGCCTGTCGAGTTTGACCTCGTCGGGCATCGGCGCAATTTCGACCAGCGTTCCGTCAAAGTCGAGAAACAGAGCGACCTGCTTCGCCACCTTGGTGAAGTCGCGGGATTCGTTGGTAGATTCCGATTCGATCAGTTCCATCATCTCGTTCTGTTTGCGTGACGAAACGGGCGAAAGAACGACAGGTGAGCTGTCCAATGCCTGAGCGAGGGTTCTTGCATCATCCGCGCTATGGGCGGATGTTAGTGAACTTGCCACATTCTGCTTTCAGTTTGCCACAGTCATCATGATTTCAGCGCGAGCCTGACGCGGCTTCGCCATCTGACATCCGAAGCCCCTCGGAAACATTACGTGCGCCGGCGCGTTCTGTTCCCGCTTCCGGTGTCGAAATTCGGGCAGCCGGCTGATCGGAGTTTTCCCGGACATGCGTCTCGTCATCGTTTCCAATCGCGTCACCATTCCCGACCGCAGCGAGAAGGTCGCCGCCGGCGGTCTTGCCGTCGCGTTACGGGAGGCGTTGGAGAAACATGGCGGGCTCTGGTTCGGCTGGAGCGGGCATGTCAGCGAAGAGAAGACCCGTGCGGTGCGGACGCTCCAGCGCGGCAAGGTGACCTATGCGGTGACCGATCTGAGCGAGGAGGAGCGGCAGACCTATTATCTCGGCTTCTCGAACCGGGCCCTTTGGCCGAACATGCATTACCGGCTCGGTCTGACCGAGTTCTCGCGKGCCGACTATGCGGGCTATCTCGCCGTCAATCGCCGCTTTGCCAGGGCGCTCGTCGCGATGTTGCGGCCGGACGACCTGATCTGGGTTCACGATTACCACCTGATCCCCTTGGCTGCGGAACTTCGGCGGCTCGGGGTGAAGAACCGGATCGGCTATTTCCACCACATCCCCTGGCCGCCCTCCGAGGTCTTTGGCGCTCTGCCCTCGAGCATCACCCTGATGAAGACGGTCGGCGCCTATGACCTCGTTGGACTGCAGACCGAGATCGATGCGCGCAATGTGGTGAGCGGACTGGTCAATCTCTGCGGCGCAAAGGTCGATGGCGACGGGGTCCGCCTCGGTCGGCGTTCGATCCAGGTCAAATCTTTCCCGATCGGCATCGATGTCGAAGGCTTTCGCAAGCTTGCGACGAGTTCTGCGCGCACGACCGCGGTGTCGATCCGGCGCGCGACCGAGGCCTTTGGAGACCGCAAGCTGGTCATCGGCGTCGATCGCCTCGATTACTCCAAGGGAATCGTCCAACGCCTGGAGGCCTTCGAGCGCTTCCTGCTGGAAAATCCCGAGCAGCGCGGCCGTGTCGGTATGCTGCAAATCGCGCCACCCTCCCGCTCAGATGTTCCTGAATATGCGGAACTCGATCGCCAGTCGGACGAGACGGCCGGGCGGATCAACGCAGCGCTGGGCGAATTCGACTGGACGCCGATCCGCGTGGTCAAGAAGGCCTATTCCCGCAATGTCCTGGCCGGCTTCTATCGCCGTGCCCAAGTCGGGCTGGTGACGCCGATGCGCGACGGCATGAACCTGGTCGCCAAGGAATACATTGCGGCGCAGGATCCCGCCGATCCCGGCGTGCTGGTCCTTTCGCGCTTTGCCGGGGCGGCGCGCCAGATGAAGGACGCGCTGATCGTCAATCCCTACGATCTCTCGGAAATGTCGGAGGCGATCCAGCAGGCGCTGGTCATGCCGAAGCCGGAACGAATCCGGCGTTTCGAGAAGCTCTACGCCACCATCGCAGCAACCGATATCGGCTGGTGGACCGAGACCTATCTTGCCGCGCTCTCAGAGGGCGAAGCCGGGTTTCCGGTGACGCTCCCAGCGACCAAGAGAGCGGTTCGCGCCAAGCCGGCGACCGGAGCCAAGCAGCGACCGGCGACTTCGCGCGCTCCGGCCAAATCCGCAAGCGGCGCCGCAACGACCGTTCCGACATTGTCGGATCTGTCACAAATCGCGGCTGGAAACGGGCGCTTGCCACATTAATGAGAAGCGCTGCCGCCGATTTCACCTCGGGGTTGTAACGGCGGCCCTTGCCGAACACTCCTTTCGCTCGCTAGAAGGCGACAAGAACCGGGGCATGCTGCCGACTCATCCGGAGCCAGGTATCAGGTCTGCGAGCGGCATCGGCAACGATGTCTGAGGAGGCGGGCGGAGGGCCGATTTGATGCGAGGCGCTCTCGGAGGTCCGGGCGTTCTGCTGCGCCGTCTCCGCGAGGTCATGGCAGCGCCCGTCAGCCCGCAGGAGCGGCTGGATCGGCTTGTCGTCCTGATCGCCGGCAATCTGGTCGCGGAGGTGTGTTCGGTCTATGTCCTGCTCGAGGACGGTTCGCTTGAACTCTATGCGACCGAGGGCCTGAATCGCGAGGCGGTGCACCTGACCCGGATGCGCGCCGACGAAGGTCTCGTTGGCCTGATCGCGAGCGAAGCCGAGCCTGTAGCCCTGTCCGACGCGCAGTCGCACCCGGCCTTCTCCTATCGTCCGGAGACGGGCGAAGAGATTTATCATTCCTTCCTTGGCGTCCCGATCCTGCGCGGCGGCGCCGTGATGGGCGTCCTCGTCATCCAGAATCGCGCGTCGCGGCTCTACAACGAGGAAGAGATCGAGACACTGCAGACCACCGCCATGATCATGGCGGAGATGATCGCGGCCGGCGGGCTGAAATCGCTGGCGCCGCCCGGCAGCATGATTGGCCTCGACCGGCCGATTCACGGTGTCGGCGTCAAGCTGGCGGACGGTGTCGGGCTCGGCTACGCCGTTCTCCACGAACCCCGGGTCGCGATCACCAATCTGATTGCCGAGAATCCTGCCCGCGAGGTCAAGCGGCTCGAGGCCGCTATCGCCGAGATGCGCACCGCGATCGACGAACTGATCGAGCGTGGCGACGTGGCTCATACCGGCGAGCATCGTGACGTTCTCGAAACATTCCGCATGTTCGCCCATGACCAGGGCTGGCTCAGGCGGATGCGCGAGGTGGTGATGACCGGCCTCACCGCCGAGGCGGCGGTTGAGCGTGTGCAATCCGACACCCGCGCCAAAATGCTGCGCCAGACCGACCCTTATCTCAGGGAGCGCCTGCACGATCTCGACGATCTCGCCAATCGGCTGCTGCGGACCCTGATGGGCAAGGCGAATGGCGTTGCTCACGAGAAGCTGCCCGAGAACGCCATCCTGATCGCCCGCTCGATGGGGCCGGCGGCGCTGCTCGATTATGACCGCGTCCGTTTGCGTGGGCTTATCCTCGAGGAAGGCGGACCGACCAGCCACATCGCCATCGTGGCGCGGGCGCTTGGCATTCCGGCCGTCGGCGAGATCGTCAACGCAACCGCGCTGATCCAGTCCGGCGACGCCGTCATCGTCGATGGCCAGGCTGGCGAGGTGCAGATCCGTCCGCAGCCGGACGTCGAGAACGCCTACAAGGACAAGGCCCGCCTGCGCGCCCGCAAGCAGGAACAGTACCGCAAGCTCAAGGATCTGCCGGCCGTCACCAAGGACGGGGTCGAGATCAACCTCCAGATCAATGCCGGCCTTCTGGTCGACATGCACAGTCTCGATGAGACCGCCGCCGCAGGGATCGGGCTGTTCCGCACCGAACTGCAATTCATGGTCGCTCAGCACATGCCGACGACGACCGAACAGCAATCTCTCTACGGGGCCGTGCTCAAGGCGGCGCAGGGCCGGCCGGTTGTCTTCCGGACGCTCGATATCGGCGGCGACAAGGTGCTGCCCTATATGGAACGCGTCGAGGAGGAGAATCCGGCGCTCGGTTGGCGCGCGATCCGGATCGGCCTCGACAAGCCGCGCCTGCTGCGCGGCCAGATCAGGGCGATGCTGCGGGCCGGAGCCGGCCAGGACATGCGCATCATGCTGCCCATGGTCGCGACCGTGGACGAGTTCCTGCGCGCGCGCTTCATCGTGCGCCGCGAGCTCGCCATGATGGAGAAGCAGGAGCGTCCGGCGCCCACCAATCTCGAGCTCGGCGTCATGGTCGAAGTGCCATCGCTGCTGTTCGAACTGGCAGAAATCTCGCGCGAGGCCGACTTCCTGTCGATCGGCACGAATGATCTGATGCAGTTCCTGTTCGCAGCCGATCGTGAGAACCGCCGGGTGTCCGAGCGTTTCGATCCGCTTTGCGTTGCAGCGCTCCGCGCGCTGCGCACGATCGTTGAGGCTGCGGGCGAGGCAGGTTGCCCGGTCTCGGTCTGCGGTGAAATGGGTGGCAAGCCGCTGGAGACGATGGCGCTGATCGGCCTAGGCTATCGCTCCTTCTCGATGTCGGCGGCGTCGTTCGGGCCGGTCAAGGCGATGCTGCGTGCGCTTGACGTCAGGAAGCTGCGCGAGCGTATGGATTGGATGCTCGCCTCTTCCGATGGTGCATCGAGCCTGCGTTCGCAGCTTTCGGCATTGGCGACCGAATTGAAAGTGCCGGTCTAGCGACGCTGAAGCGCGCTTCGCCGGTCCCCAAACAGTGTTTCCGAGTTCCTGATGTCCCTTCAGCTTCCTCAAGACCGTCTCGACAGCATCGTCGCTCGCCACGCCGTTGCCACCGACGAGATCAATCGCTCGACCGATGCCGTGCGTACGGTAGAGCTTGCCAAGGAGCTGGCGGAGCTCGAACCCGTCGTTGCAGCGATTGCCTCCTGGCGCAATGCGCAGGCCTCTCTCGACGAGGCGCAGGGGCTGATCGACGATCCGGCGACCGACAGCGAATTCCGCGATCTCGCCTATGAGGAGCGGGACACCGCTCGAGCCGAGATCGACACGCGTGCCCACCAGATCCTGATCGCTCTCCTGCCCAAGGACGCTGCCGACGAACGCGGCGTCATTCTGGAAATCCGGGCCGGCACCGGCGGCGACGAGGCCTCGCTCTTCGCCGGAGACCTGCTGCGGATGTATCAGCGCTACGCCTCGCAGAAGGGCTGGAGCGTCGACATCATCTCGGAGAGCGAAGGCACGGTTGGGGGCTACAAGGAAGTCATCGCGGAGATCTCGGGCCGGGGCGTCTATGCCAAGCTCAAGTTTGAATCCGGGGTTCACCGCGTCCAGCGCGTGCCGGATACCGAGGCGAGCGGCCGCATTCACACCTCGGCCGCGACGGTGGCGATGCTGCCGTTGGCGACCGAGGTCGACGTCGCGCTCAATGACAACGATCTGCGCATCGACACGATGCGTGCCGGGGGCGCCGGCGGCCAGCACGTCAACAAAACCGAATCGGCCGTCCGCCTGACCCATATCCCGAGCGGGATCGTGGTCGTGGTCCAGGATGAGCGCTCGCAGCACAAGAACAAGGCGCGTGCCTTCGAGTTGATGCGCGCCCGGCTCTACGACATGGAGCGCATGAAGGCCGACGCCGAACGCGCGGCGGACCGACGCTCGCAGATCGGCTCCGGTGACCGGTCCGAGCGGATCCGCACCTACAATTTCCCGCAGGGCCGCGTGACCGACCATCGCATCAACCTGACGCTCTACAAGCTCGACGAGATGATGCAGGGGCTGGCGCTCGACGAGATCATCGATGCCCTTACGGCGGAGCACCAGGCGACGTTGCTTGCAGCGCAAAGCGGCGCGTGAAACCTTTTTACCGGACTGGCGTTGTTTCCATATCGACCTGAAAGCAGGCTGGAGGAAACCATGAAACTTGCATCAGTGATTGCGATGACCGGTCTGATGGCGCTGGCTACGGCAGGGACCGCTGAGGCGCAGACTCAGACTTTTGGCCGCGTCGTCCAGGGACAGGCCGTGCCGCTGCAGAATGCGATGACGCAGTCGCAGGCGCGCAAGGCGTGTTCGCAGGAAATGCACGGAGCGCGCGAGAGTAAATCTTCAATCAATCAGAAGATGAAGATTTGCATGGACCACAAGATGCAGGGCAATTGATGTCGATGCGAGCACCAACCCAGTGACGTCGCCACTGCAGAGCGGTGGCGACGCTCTAACGCCTTCGCCACAAGCTGTCGGTGTGCTGACCATTCGGGAGGCACGCCGGCAGCTTGCGGCGCGTCTGCGCGCTGCGGGGGGCGATACGCCGATACTTGATGCGCGCCTTCTTGTTGAAGCCGTGGCTGGGGCCGGCGGGGAGGACGACGCTCTGCTCGGTGAGCAGGCCGCCGCGGATCTGGATGGCTACGTCGCGCGGCGGCTGGCAGGCGAACCTGTCTGGCGCATCCTCGGCGAGCGTGAGTTCTGGGGACTGACCTTCAAGCTCTCGCCAGCGACGCTCGAGCCGCGCCCCGATACCGAGACGCTCGTCGAGGCCGCGGTCCATTCCCTTCGTGAGAGGCGCGGGGACGCGTTGTCGGTGCTGGACCTCGGGACTGGCACGGGCTGCCTGCTCATCGCGATCCTGAGTGAGTTCAGGCAGGCCAGGGGCCTGGGTATCGACCTGTCGGGAGAGGCCTGCAAGGTCGCAGCCGCAAATGCCCTTGCAAATGGCGTCGGTGACCGCGTGGCGTTTCGGGAAGGCGACTGGGTGAAGGACCTTGAGGGCCGCTTCGACCTGATCGTCTCCAATCCGCCCTATATTCCAGGCGATGAGATTCCCGGGTTGGATGTGGCTGTGCGCGCCTATGATCCGCTCCTGGCGCTGGATGGCGGGATCGACGGGCTCGTTCCGTATCGGCTCTTCGCGCGCGAGCTGACGCCGTTTCTGGCACCGGGTGGCATCGTTATTTTCGAGATCGGTGCCGGGCAGGAGCCGGATGTCTCTGCCTTGATGCGGGCCGAAGGCTTCCGGTATCACGGAGCGCGCAAGGACCTTGGTGGACACGAGCGCGCGCTGATCTTCTCCCGCTGAACCGGATACGCACAGAGATTGTGCGAATTTGCTTGGAACCGGACGCAAAAGCCGCTATGCAGATACCAGCCGAAGCTGGTGTCGTCAGCGCCGAGCCTAGGGCAACCTCCTCCTGATTGACGAGGATTTGCCTCCGGACACGTCCGAAGTTTGACGGAACTGACAAAGCAAGATCGGAATTCCGAAGGCATGGATGTGCCGTTCGGCTCATGGGGCGAGTTACCGCCTCTTTTGGAAACGAGCGCGTGAAGACCAAGAACGGCGCATTGCCCCTTCAGGTCGACTCCCTCCGGCACGGCGCCGCAACCCGCCGCGTGCCGGTACGCGTATGACAGTGACCCGGTTGCTTTGAACAGACAGAGCGCGAGATAGACGCGAATGAGACCAGGTCAGAACCGGCGTATGCGCGGCCGTAACAACAACAACAATAACAATAACAACAACGGCAATCGAAAGTCGCCCAACCCGTTGCAGCGCAGCTACGAGTCGAACGGCCMGGACGTCAAAGTTCGTGGTACCGCTCAGCATGTCGCGGAGAAGTACTTGCAGCTGGCGCGCGATGCCCAGTCGTCGGGTGATCCGGTCGCAGCTGAGAACTATTTCCAGCACGCTGAGCACTATTATCGCATCCTTCTCGCGGCGCAGGAGCAGATGGCCCAGCAATACGGCCATAGCTTCCCGCCGAATCGCGCCTTTGGTGAGGAGGGCGACGAGGGGGACGATGAGGGTGACGGCGATGAGAACGCTGCCTTCCCGCAGGGCTCGCCTCAGCCTGAGCTGCGGCATCAGGCTCAGGGAGGCGTGAACGGCAACGGCTATGGCCAGAATGCTGCCCCCCGTGGGGATGGCGAGGGCCAGGATGGCCAGCAGAACAACGGCCAACGCTTCGACCGCCCGCCCCGCACCGATCGCTTCAACGACCGCAACAACCGCCGTTTCGATCGCAATGATCGCCAGGACCGTGGCCCCGATCGTGGTGAACGCCGGTTCGACCGTCCCGAAGGCGGGCAGAACGGCCAGCCCGGGGGCTTCGCGCCGCGTTCCGAGCAGCCGGCTTCTACCGAGCAGGGCGAGAACGCCCCGGCGCAGAGCCAGGGCGAGCGTCGCTTCGAGCGCGGCGACCGGCCGGAGCGGGGGCCGCGTCCCGAGCGCGCCGAGCGTCGTCCGCGCCGGGAGGTCGAGCCTGAAGGCGAGGCGAACGATGTCGCTGCTTCGCTTCCGTCCTTCCTGACCAATCCGGTCCGGGTTCCGATCGCCGTCGCCGAGGAGCCCGTTGCGGCACCGGTCGAGGCTGCTGCTGCTCCTGCCGAAGCGCCGGCCGCCGAAGAGGCTGCCGCACCGAAGCGCACGCGCCGCCGCCGCTCGCCACGCGAAGTCATGGACGCGCTGGGTTCGGAAACCGATAGCGCTGCCGAGTAAGGCGCTCCGGTTTGACCAGATATGACAGGGGCCCGACGGGCCCCTGTTTTTTTTGGCTCAGGCGACGCCGAGGTCGAGCGTCGCTTGCGGGGCCTGGCTTTCGAGATGCATGCCAGCGGTCAGCGTGCCGCTACTCAGAATCTCGCAGTAGATTCCGCAGTCGACATGGCCATAGGTCTTCATCAACGCCTTCGGGATCTGGAGATCGCGGGCTCCGGTCTGCGGGTCGACATTGGTTGCCGCGCAGCGTTCGATTCGCTTGATCACACGCAGGCGCAGGCCCGACGGCGTGGACAGCTCCTGCCCGACCAGGTCGTTCTCCGCCCAGGCGGCCAGCCCCTCGACCATGACATTGCCGCGGAAGCGCAGCGGATCGAGCCGGGTGCCAAGGTGGTTGCCGAGATCCGCGACGCTGGCGAGGTTGATGATCGACATGAACCCCGAGCGTGAATCCATGAAGCGATAGCTTTGCGGGGCGGTGAGCAATTGCGGCTTGCCGCGCAGCTCGTCCGGCATGAAACCTTCAAAGAAGGCCGTCAGGGCCGCGTGGCCGTCCTGCGTCGTCATGTCGGCCCGCACGGTCTCGCGTCCATCCTGCCTGATGACAAGCGCGCGGCTTTCGTCGTCATAGCGCGTCTGCAGCCGTGCCAGCGATTCATTGCGCATCAGCATCAGATACTTGATCTTCGGCTGATGGACGGGCGCGGCCGGGTCGAAGCCGGAAGGGCCGTTCTCGATGGCGAAAAGCCGGTCTCCAGGGAAAAAGCCCCCCGTGCTCAGCGAAGCCGATTGCACGGGTTCGGGCGAGAGACCCTTGACGGGGTAGCGATAGAGCGAGGCGACACGCATGGAGTCTTTCAGTCCGCAGGCTGATCGGGCAGGGGTGATATAGCGGGTTCTACGAGGCGGGACCGATCAAATCCTTGCATCGGTTCGATCAGGTTGACTTCAAGCCTCCTCGGCCTCGGCCTCTTCGTTCTCCACGGAGCGCTGGCAGCCCCAGGCGGAGAGCACTGCATCGGTGTCCTCGACGACGAAAAAGCGCGCCGCGTCGCGGTCGTACCCTTCCGCCAGAAGCCGCTCGTAATCGGTATGGACGTGGCGGACATGGCTGCCGAGAGCGAGCCAGAGCGCCGTCGAGGGCGGCAGATCCTTCATGCGGCGGCGCTCGGCGAGCGCCAGGACCGCTTCGGCATCGGCAAGCGGAATGCCGGGGGCGAGCGCCCTCAACGCTTTGCGAATCGCCTGCTGTCGCCTTGTTCCCGCCATGGCCAAGGCTGAGCCTGTCGGAAGGGCGCCGTCAATCATTCGCAAGGGGCCCCCTTCCGTTGCGCGGATGTCACACTATCTTTGGTTGCGAAGGGTGTCCCTCGGGAGCCCTATCCTGATGAAAGGCAGCCGGATGCGTCGCCACGGGGCGTGCCGGCGGGCGGAGCGACAATATGAACATTGAGAAATACACCGACAGGGCAAAGGGTTTCCTGCAGGCGGCGCAGACGATTGCGCTGCGCGACGGACACCAGCAGTTTACGCCCGAACATCTTTTGAAAGCGCTGCTTGATGACAGCGAGGGCATGGCAGCCGGCCTGATCGATCGGTCGGGTGGCCAGTCGAAACTTGCCTTGCAACTGACCGATGCGGCGCTCGCAAAGCTGCCCAAGGTCAGCGGCGGTGGCGCCAGCGGCCTGCATCTGACGCCAGGCCTCGCCCGTGTCTTCGATACGGCGGAAAAGGCTGCGGACAAGGCCGGCGATTCCTTCGTCACGGTCGAGCGCCTTCTTCTGGCCCTCGCGGTCGAGAAGGAAACCGAGGCCGGCAAGGCGCTGGCCAAGGCCGGCGTGACGCCGCAGGCGCTGAATGCCGCGATCGAGGCGATCCGCAAGGGTCGCACCGCGGACTCAGCCTCTGCCGAGCAGGCCTATGACGCGCTGAAGAAATATGCGCGGGATCTCACCGCTGCTGCCCGCGAGGGCAAGCTCGACCCGGTCATTGGCCGCGACGAGGAGATCCGTCGCACCATCCAGGTGCTGAGCCGCCGCACCAAGAACAATCCCGTCCTGATCGGCGAGCCCGGCGTCGGCAAGACCGCCATCGCCGAGGGCCTTGCGTTGCGCATCGTCAATGGTGACGTGCCGGAGAGCCTGAAGGACAAGGAACTGCTTGCGCTCGACATGGGCTCGCTCATCGCGGGTGCGAAATATCGTGGCGAGTTCGAGGAGCGCCTGAAGGCGGTGCTCAACGAGGTCTCCAGCTCCGATGGTGGCGTCATCCTGTTCATCGACGAGATGCACACCCTGGTCGGTGCGGGCAAGACGGACGGCGCCATGGATGCCTCGAACCTGCTGAAGCCGGCGCTCGCGCGCGGCGAACTGCACTGCGTCGGCGCGACCACGCTCGACGAGTACCGCAAATATGTCGAGAAGGACGCCGCGCTTGCACGCCGCTTCCAGCCCGTCTTTGTCGACGAGCCGACGGTCGAGGATACGGTCTCGATCCTGCGCGGCCTCAAGGAGAAATACGAGCAGCATCACCGCGTTCGCATCACGGACTCGGCGCTTGTCTCGGCCGCGACCCTGTCGAACCGCTACATCACCGACCGCTTCCTGCCCGACAAGGCGATCGACCTTGTCGACGAGGCTTCGGCGCGCCTACGCATGCAGGTCGATTCGAAGCCCGAGGAGCTGGATTCGATCGACCGCGAGATCGTGCGCCTGCGCATCGAGCAGGAGGCTCTCAAGAAGGAGAGCGACAGCGGCTCGAAGGAGCGGTTGAAGCGGCTGGAATCCGAACTCGCCGATCTTGAAACGCGTTCGGCCACAATCACGGCCCGCTGGAAGGCGGAGAAGGACAAGCTCGGCCAGGCGGCCGAGATCAAGACCAAGCTCGACAATGCCCGCAACGAACTGGCCCAGGCGCAGCGCAAGGGCGAGTATCAGCGTGCAGGCGAGCTCGCCTATGGCGAGATCCCGCAATTGGAGAAGCAGCTCGCCGAGGTCGAGGCGATTGGCGATACCTCTGGCATGGTGGAAGAGGCGGTGACGCCTGACCATGTTGCGCAGGTCGTCAGCCGCTGGACCGGTGTGCCGGTCGACCGCATGCTTGAAGGCGAGAAGGACAAGCTGCTCCGGATGGAGGAGGTGCTGGCAGCGCGAGTCGTCGGCCAGCGTGAGGCGGTGGAGGCGGTCTCGACAGCCGTGCGGCGTGCCCGTGCCGGCCTGCAGGACCCGAACCGGCCGATCGGCTCCTTCATGTTCCTCGGACCCACGGGTGTCGGCAAGACCGAGCTTACCAAGGCGCTGGCGTCGTTCCTGTTCGACGACGATACCGCGATGGTGCGCCTCGACATGTCGGAATACATGGAGAAGCACTCGGTCTCGCGTCTCATCGGCGCGCCTCCCGGCTATGTCGGTTACGAAGAAGGTGGAGCACTGACCGAAGCCGTACGGCGCCGACCCTATCAGGTCGTCCTTTTCGACGAGGTCGAGAAGGCGCATCCGGACGTCTTCAACGTGCTCCTGC
This sequence comes from Allobosea sp. 05T439, assembly GCF_056396005.1. Lineage (NCBI taxonomy): Bacteria > Pseudomonadati > Pseudomonadota > Alphaproteobacteria > Hyphomicrobiales > Alloboseaceae > Allobosea > Allobosea sp. 05T439. Next base: position 131,807 of record NZ_JBFTKP010000006.1, read on the forward strand.
AGGTGCTCGACGATGGTCGTCTGACGGACGGTCAGGGCCGCACGGTCGATTTCCGCAACGTGCTGATCATCATGACCTCGAATCTCGGTTCGGAGTTCCTGGTGAACCAGCCCGAAGGGCAGGACAGCGACGCCGTGCGTGACGATGTCATGGGCGTGGTCAGGCAGGTTTTCCGGCCCGAGTTCCTGAACCGTATCGACGACATCATCCTGTTCCATCGCCTTAAGCGGGCGGATATGGGGGCGATCGTCGATATCCAGCTGGCACGCCTCGCCAGGCTGCTGACCGACCGCAAGATCGTGCTCGATCTCTCCGAAGACGCCCGCGCCTGGCTGGCCGACAAGGGCTACGATCCCGCCTATGGCGCACGTCCGCTGAAGCGGGTAATCCAGAAAACGGTGCAGGACCCGCTGGCGGAACTGCTGCTCGCCGGCAAGGTCACGGATGGCGAGACGGTGAAGGTCACCGTTGGGCCGACCGGGTTGATGCTGGGCGATGTCAGCGTCACCCGCGAAAGGCGGCCTGAGGGCGTGCCGCTGAACTAATAGGGACGGTACGACCTCGTTCTTCCCAACTGGGAAGGAGGCAGCGACCGCCGCGAGATGGATGAGGGAAGGGCCGCGCAAGCGGCCCTTTTCTCGTTTTAGGGCTGCGCTGCGCCGATCCGCCGACGCTTCGTCCGGCACTCGGTCTCGGGAGCGGGAGGGCTCAGCCTCGCTTCAGCAGGAACACCGCCTGCGCGCCGAACAGGTTCCAGAACCACCAGGGTGCGCTGACGCCAACCTTGCCGCCCGCCGCATCGAGCGCGACGGCGCGCTCCTTCTGTGCGCCGACGACATCGCACAGGGTGACGAAGTCGCGGATCGTGCAGAAATGGATGTTCGGGGTGTCCCACCAGGAATAGGGCAGGGCATCGGTCACCGGCATCTGGCCGCGGAAGAAGATCTGGCTGCGCATGCGCCAATGCCCGAAATTCGGGAAGGAGATGATGGCGCGACGGCCGATGCGCAGCATGTGCTCCAGAACCAGGCGCGGATTGCGCGTCGCCTGGATCGTCTGGGAGAGGATGACGTAGTCGAAGGAATCATCGGGATAGTCGGCGAGGTCGGTATCGGCGTCGCCCTGGATCACCGACAGCCCCCGCGCGACGCAGCCCGCGACACCCTCGCGAGACAGTTCGATGCCGCGTGCGTCGACCTGGCGCGTCTCGGCCAGCAGGGCCAGCAATGCGCCGTCGCCGCAGCCGACATCGAGCACGCGCGTGCCCGGCGTCACCATCTCGGCGACGAGCTTGAGGTCGATGCGATTGGTATAGGTCTCGCTCAGCGCCATGGCCTCACAACCCTCTTGCCCGAGCTGCCGCATTGATGAAGCCGCGCGTGGTCGCAAACAGGTTCGGTTCCTCCAGCAGGAAGGCGTCGTGGCCCTTGTCGCTTTCAAGCTCKACGAAGGAGACCGAAGCGCCGGCAGCATTGAGCGCATGAACGACGGCACGCGAATCCGCGGTCGGGAACAACCAGTCCGAGGTGAAGGAGGCGACGCAGAAGCGCGTCTTCGTGCCCGCGAAGGCCTTGGCGAGCACGCCGTCATGATCGGCGGCGATGTCGAAATAATCCATCGCGCGCGTCACATAGAGATAGGAATTGGCGTCGAAGCGTTCGACGAAGCTCAGGCCCTGGTGCCGCAGGTAGCTTTCGACCTGGAAATCGGCATCGAAGGAGAAGGTCGGCGCCTCGCGATCCTGCAGCTTGCGGCCGAATTTCCGGTGCAGAGCGGGTTCCGACAGATAGGTGATATGCGCACCCATGCGCGCCACGGAGAGGCCTTTGGACGGACGCGTGCCTTCTTCGAGATAGCGCCCGCCGCGCCAGTCAGGATCGGCCATCACCGCCTGGCGGCCGACTTCGTGGAAAGCGATGTTCTGGGCCGAGTGCTTGGCGGAGGTCGCAAGCGGCAGCGCCGAGAAGACGCGTGCGGGATAGCTCGCTGCCCATTCCAGCACCTGCATGCCGCCCATCGAGCCGCCGGCGACGCAGAACAGCGACTCGATGCCGAGCGCATCGACCAGATGCGCCTGTGCCCGCACCATGTCGCGGATCGTCACCATCGGGAAGCCGAGGCCCCAGGGCTTGCCGGTGTCCGGGTTGGTCGAGGCCGGCCCCGTCGTGCCGGTGCAGCCGCCGACGACATTGGCGCAGATCACGAAGAAGCGGTCGGTGTCGATCGGTTTGCCGGGGCCGATCATCGCCGCCCACCAGCCGCCCTTGCCGGTGATCGGGTTGCGGCTGGCGACATGCTGGTCGCCGGTCAGGGCATGACAGACGAGGACGGCATTCGACCGGGCCGCATTGAGTTCGCCATAGGTCTGGTAGGCGATCTGCCAGCTGTCGAGCGCCACGCCGCAATCCATCACCAGCGGCGTGGCTGCGTCGAACCGGACGACCGGGCTCGAGGGATCGTTCGCTTCCTTCAGCGGGTCTGCAAGGCTCAGGATTTCGTCGCGCATCGTCGTCCGCTTTGACAGGCTGATTTGTCTTGCCGGTCGGCTCGTTCGAAAGATCGAACTTACCGATGGCGTGCCGCAGGCGCGCTGTCAACGCGGCCCCGCGCGAAGCTGGCTTTGCTAAGCGCGGGCTTGAGGTCTAAGAGACGCGCGTCCGTCGCCTCACGCGCCAAGATCACGCCATGACCGAAATCGCTCCGACCACCCTTGCCGATCTGCGCGGTGAGATCGACCGCATCGACAGCGAGATGCACGCGCTCTTGATGGAGCGCTCGCAGATCATCGAAACGCTGATCGCCGTGAAGAAGACGCAGGTGTCGGGTTCGGCATTCCGGCCCGGCCGCGAGGCCGACATGATGAAGCGGCTGGCGCTGCGTCATAAGGGCCTGCTGCCACTCGACACCGTCGAGGGCATCTGGCGCATCATCATCGCGACCTTCACCTATGTTCAGGCGAATTACGCCGTCCATGCCGATGTCTCGGGCGGCGACGCGGCGATGCGCGATTCCGCGCGGTTCCATTTCGGCTTCACCGTGCCCTTCGTTACCCACGAGCATGCGCGTGCGGTGATCGCTGCCGTTGCCGAATCCGCTGGGGATCTCGGCATCTTCCGCATGGACCTCGGCGCCAGCGCCGGTGTCTGGTGGCGCGATCTCATCGGCCCGGAGCGGCCGAAGATCATCGCGCGCCTGCCCTTCATCGAGCGGCCTGACCATCCCGCGGGCACACCGGTCTACTGCATCGCCAAGCCGCTTGCGGATGCGGCCGTGCGCGAGATCGTGCTTTATGCCGCCAGGGTTGAACGCTGGTCGGAGACGCTGCGTGCAGGTCTCGCCCAGCATCTCGCCGAGGTCTCCGCCAGCGCCGCCGACGGTTCGCATCTTTCGCTGCTGGTCGCTGCTTCGGGAGAAGTCGAGCAGAGCGCGATCCGTGCCGCGCTCGAACCTGCGGGCCTCAGCGAGTTCGCCGAAATCGGCAGCCACGCCGCCCGTTTTGCCGTCAAGCCAGTCCGCTGATCTCCATCTCATTCCCCTGACAAGGTCCACAAGCCATGGCCACGCCTGCTTCCCGCCCTGTTCCGCGTCCCGGTGTCCTCGATATCGAGGCCTATGTGCCCGGCAAGTCCACGGCTCCGGCGGGGGTGAAGCTGCATAAGCTTTCCTCGAACGAGACCCCGCTCGGCCCGAGCCCGAAGGCAATCGCCGCCTTTGACAGCCTCAAGGGCAAGCTCGAGCTCTATCCGGACGGCTCGGCCACCAAGCTGCGTGAGGCGATCGCGTCGCGCTACGGCCTCGACCCCGCACGCCTCGTGTGCGGCTCGGGATCCGACGAATTGCTGCAACTCGTCACCAAGACCTATCTCGGCGACGATGACGAGGGCATCTTCACCGAGCACGGATTCCTCGTTTACCGCATCGCCATCCTGGCGGCCGGCGGCAAGCCCGTGGTCGTGCCCGAGGCCAATCTCACCGCCGATGTCGACGCGATCCTGAAGGCGGTGACGCCACGGACGAAGATCGTCTTCCTCGCCAATCCCAACAACCCGACCGGCACCTATCTGCCCTTCGAGGAGGTCAAGCGCCTGCATGCCGGCCTGCCCTCCGATGTGCTGCTGGTGCTCGACGCCGCCTATGCCGAATATGTCCGTCGCAACGACTATGCGTCGGGGCTCGAACTGGTGGCGACCAACGAGAACGTCGTGATGGCGCGCACCTTCTCAAAGATCTACGGCCTCGCCAATCTGCGCCTCGGCTGGCTCTACGGGCCTGCCCATGTCATCGATGCGCTCAACCGCGTCCGCGGCCCGTTCAACGTCAACGGCGCGGCGATCGAGGCCGGCACCGCTGCGATCGCCGACGAAGCCCATGTCGCGGCCGCGCTCCAGCACAACGAGACCTGGCTCGCCTGGACGACGGCCGAGGTGGAAAGGCTCGGCCTGACCGTCACGCCGTCGGTCGGCAACTTCATCCTGATCCATTTCCCAAAAACCTCCGGCAAGACGGCGAAGGAGGCTGACGCCTTCCTGAGCCAGCGTGGGCTGATCCTGCGCAGCGTCGGGGCCTATGGCCTGCCGGACGCGCTGCGCATGACAATCGGCTCCGAGGAGGCGAACCGCCTCGTCGTTGCGGCGCTTGGCGACTTCCTGGCCGGCAAGCAATGACGGCGACGACCGAGAGCTTTGCTCCGCGGCGTGAGGAGCCGATCTTCGGCTGCCTCGCGATCATCGGCATCGGGCTGATCGGCTCGTCGATCGCCCATGCGGCCAAGGATCTCAATCTGGCCGGGCGCATCGTCCTGAGCGACCGGGACGAGGGCGTGCGGGCCCGCGCCCGCGAGCTCGATCTCGGCCATGAGGTGGCGGAGACCGTGCAGGCCGCCGTGGCCGATGCCGATCTGGTCATTCTCTGCGTGCCCGTCGGCGCCTGCGGTGCGGTCGCAGGTGAGATCGCGTCTGCCCTGAAGCAGGGCGCGATCGTCTCGGATGTCGGCTCGGTCAAGAACGCGGTGGTCGAGGCTGTCGCGCCGCATCTGCCAGCGGGCGTGCATTTCGTCCCGGCCCATCCGGTTGCGGGCACAGAGAATTCCGGCCCGGATGCGGGCTTTGCCAGCCTCTTCCTGAATCGCTGGTGCATCCTCACTCCGCCGGACGGCAGCGATGACGGCGCGGTTTCGCGCACCCGGCATTTCTGGGAGGGCATGGGCGCCCTGGTCGAGGTGATGAGTGCGCAGCATCATGATCTCGTGCTTGCCGTCACCAGCCATCTGCCGCACCTGATCGCCTACAATATCGTCGGCACGGCCGAGGATCTCGAGGCGGTGACCCAGTCCGAGGTGATCAAGTTCTCGGCCGGCGGCTTTCGCGATTTCACCCGCATCGCGGCATCCGACCCGACGATGTGGCGCGACGTCTTCCTGCACAACAAGGAAGCGGTTCTGGAGATGCTGGGGCGCTTCAGCGAAGACCTTTCGGTGCTGACCCGCGCCATTCGCTTCGGCGATGGCGAGACCCTGCACAAGCATTTCACCCGCACCCGCGCCATCCGCCGTGGCATCGTCGCGCTCGGCCAGGAAAAGCCCGAAACGGAAAAGCTGCGCAAATCGTGAGAAGACGGGGCATGTTCTGCTCCGTTCGTCTTGCCAAGATTGGGCAGGGCTGGTAGAGCCCCACCCGTCGCCGCAATAGCTCAGCTGGTAGAGCACCTCATTCGTAATGAGGGGGTCGGGGGTTCGAATCCCTCTTGCGGCACCATCCAACCCCTTGAGGTTGTCGATTTTCCTAGATAATTCCGGCCTGAAGTCGCGCAGACTTGGAAGTTTCGCTTGGCGAGATCGATCGCCACGGCTCCTCCTTCCAACGCGCCTTCATGGCGCTCGCGGGCACCTTACGGTGCCGGCCGGAGGGGGGCATCCACCCCATCAGTTCACAGTGCAGGCCGCCGCTCGAGACCAAGCGCCCACGGCTCCTAGGCTCGAACCAATTCTCTGCGGCCAATAAGTCAAGTAGTCAGTTCTGGGGCACAACGGTTAGCGGTCGGCCATACGGATTTCCTGCCCCGTAGGGGTTGTTGATGCTGTCAGACGAATACGGGCTGCCGTATCGTCCGTAAGGATTGCTCGTGCTGTCTGGATCGTATGGATTCGCGCTGAGGCGACCTCGATAGTTACCGTCTTGGTCATAGAGCTTCGGCGCGTTTGTTGCGTAAGGGTTCTTTGCTGACTCGTTGCTGTAAGGCGAGCCGTAGCGGCCGTAGGGGTTGTTCAAGCTGTCCGGATTGTACGGGTTACCGGCTCCATACGGATTGTTGATGCACCGGGAATCATAGGGGCAATTTTGGGCGGTGGCTGTACCACTGATGCCAATGACGGCAACTGCCGCGAACAATGCCTGTTTCATCGTGACCACCTGCCGTCGAGTCTCTTGCGTCATCCCGGCGCGAAGATAGCATTCGCGCCCATTTTTGCTAGACGTTGGGCAAGCGCCGTGAGGGGCGTATCGCCAGACTTGCTTCAAAACGCTTCCGCCTGTGGAAAGCTCACTTGGAGCGCCGCGGCGTTTTTGATTGTTGGCCTTATGGATACTTGAATTAGAAAAATATTTTAAATTTGAATGCCATATAGATTTCTTACGGTTCCCTCCTGCGCACCATTGTTTAGCTTGGTTTCACAAGCATTCCGGATCAGCCGTAGGGCCAATCTGGGGCAAAGAGCCGAGCGTTTCCTCGGTCTTATGCTGCTGATCACGAATCGCGAAGCATCACTTCCGAGTGGCGGCCTGCTTTGCATATGTCCGGTAGCAATGCGGGCAAGTCGGCTTCCCGCTCGCAAATGCCATGCTGTCAGGCTCTAGGCGCTGAACGATATGGGTGTGTGGCAGGCGGAAGGTACCTACTCGCGAGCTGCCTGAATGGCTCACACACGATCCGATCAGCAGCGAGTGCTCGCTGCGCCTGCAGGAGGAGATTTCATGTCCTATGTCGATGAACTCGAGCCGCTCATTCGGTTGGAGCAGGAGCTGCGGCAGACGATCGCGCTGAGCCTCGCGGAAGAGAGGGGCCAACCCCACGTCGGGGCCCCGACCGAGGAGCAATTGCTCGCTGCCGATGAGGCGATCGCGGCTTGGGCCGAGGAGGTCGATTTCGAGCAGGACATGCGCGCTTTCCGGCCGCTGACGCCTCTGCAGACGCTGCTCGCCCAACATCTCGGGATATGCGAGCGCATTTTCGACATCCGCGACAGGCGGCTGTCCTGACCAGGATAAGGTCAATCGGGAGCAAGGCCGGGACGCTCCCGCGCGAGCCGGAACGGCCCGAGCGACCCGGCTGCCCCATGTTTCGCAGGTCTAGCTGCCAGCCGTCTCCTCGGCCGTCGCCTTGTCGAGAATCTCGACCACCTCTTCCAGGCTCTCCCTCACGCCGAGCATGAAGTCCTTGCGGAAGCCGATGATGGTGTCCGGCGGGTTGCCCTTGAACGTATAGACCACGCTGACCTGCGCGGGATTGACGTAGACGGGCTTCCCATCGGAGGGCGAAGTGAACTTGCAGAGCTTAGGCATGATCTCTTCCGTCAATGGCGATTCGATGAGCAGAGCTATACGGCAAGGCGGCCGCTCGACGAAAACGCCGGGCGTTGGTGCCAGCCAGCTGATGAAGATCGGCGTCACAATTTGGCGTAGCGAGAGCCGTGTCCGACGACGGCGGAACGTCGCTTGGGCATGCCGTCCCGGACCCAGCATTCCCACTCGGGCATCCCTGCGTCACGCTAAGTGAGGTGCCTCACATATCCGACCGGCCGGAATGCGTAGTCTTTCACGCACTGACGAATGTCGGAGCGCACCATGAGCCCCACCTGTGACGAGAAGCTTGAGCAGTTCCGGCGCAGGGAGGTCGAACGCGCGCAGAAGGCAGGCCTGTCAGCCTATATCCTGAACGAAGACGGCAGCGTGATCCGCATCGCTCCCKACGGCAGGCTAGATCTGATTGTCGTTCAACTCGGTAGCCAACACGCACAGGCCCCCGGGGCTCGCTCTCGATAGCTCACGGCCCGACCTCGGGCAGTCGTACTGCTTGCCCCGGGGCAGTCCCCGAGCCCCGATGTTGGCGGATATCGCCTGGGCCGCTTGACGGTGTCATGCCGCGTCAGCTCGCTCGCCCGCCGCGTTCACAGGTCGATCGCAGCCTCGGTCAATGACGAGCGGCAGCCACCGGAGGCGCCGACTCGCGACTCGACACGGGCCTGCAACAGGTGTGATCTCGACAAGAGCGCCGAGGGCTGCGACGACGCAGGCCTTCCAAGCCGTGCAAGTGCTGGTTGTTCCGGGAGGTCTCACCATGACGCGCAGGTTCACCGCAGCTTTGTCCTTCATGCTCTCCCTGGTTCTGGCAGCGCCGGCCGGGGCGCAGATCGGCACGCCAGGGAACGCGCCGCTCACACCTGGTGGCCCCAGGCAAGGTCTTGGGCCCCCCTCGCTCAGCGACAGTGTGCCGGATATCCGATTGCATTCGAGTGGCGGCGGGATCCCGGGCGCAGGCCCGCCGATCGGCTATGGAGGCACGCAGCCGCTGGGCAACGCCGGCATCGGGGCCGGATATGGCATGGTCGATCGCCGCGCGGTCAGAACGACCGGCCGGCACTGCCAGACATCGAGCCGGATCTGCGTGCTGAAGGGCACGGCGCCTGTCAGGTCCGGGTGCTCATGCCGATTGTCCAATGGCAAACGCGCGCGGGGCCATGTCGTGCCGTGAGGCTGCCGAACGGAGGCCGTTGAGCCCGACGGGAGCCCGAGCCAACTACGCCTCGCGCCCCGCTGGAAGGCGCGACCTATCGAAACCCCGCCAGAAGCCCTGCTGCGACGGCGAGGCCGCTTACGCAGCCGACGCGCAAGCCAAGCGCCATGCCGCCCGTGGAGGCGGCGAGCCCGGCCTTGACCAACGTGTTGACGCCTGTCGCGAGCAGGATCGCATGGCCCGCGAGCGTCGGGTCAATGACGCCGAGCGCCATGCGCGACATCGAGATCACGACGGCATCGACATCAGCAATGCCGGACAGAGCGGCCGTGGCGAGCACGCCCGCATCGCCGAAATGCTGCTGCAGCAGGCGTGCGGCAAGCATCACCACCGCGATGAACGCTGCCATCTTCAGAGCGGAGCCGAGTTCCAGTGGATTCGAGATCTTCAGCTCCGGGCGCTCGGAGGAGCCGCCAGTGTTGATCAGCATGAGGCCGGCGCCTGCCGCCAGGACGCCGCCGGCGCAGGCAAGGGGCAGTGCAAGGAGCGGGATCAGGACCGGGTTCAATGCCATCGCGACCACAGCGACGCGCAGGACCATCACCACCCCGGCGATGAGGATGCCGGCGCTGAGCAGACGGCCGGAATCAGAATGCTGGCGCGCGAGCCCGGCCAGGGTCAGCGTTGTCGCGGTGGAGGAGGCGAGGCCRCCGGCGACCGCCGCCATGATCACGCCAAGGCGGTCGCCAAAGATCCGGACCGCGACATAGCCTCCGAAGGACACGGCCGCGATCAGGATGGCGAGCAGCCAGATCGAATAGGGATTGATCGATCCCCATGGGTCGATCGGGCGGTTCGGCAAAATCGGAAGCAACAGGAACGACATCGCGAGCAGGGTCAGGACCGAGCGGATTTCCTGCCAGCTCAGCGAGGCCACCCACCGGTGCAGCTGTTCGCGCAACGCCAGCAGCAAGGTCATCGCGACTGCGCCTGCAATCGCCGCAGTGAGATCGCCCACCACGGCGAGCGCGCCCAGCATGAAGGTCAGCATCCCGGCGATGACTGAGGTCGCACTGACATTCTGCTCGGCGCGCGCCTCCAGCCAGTGGAAGGCGCCGAAAGCCGCACTGTATCCGAGAAAGACCAGGCCGATCGCGATGCCCCCGAGCTGCTGGCCGATGGCTCCGGTCACGCCGCCGAGCAGCCCGGACAGCGCGAAGGTGCGCAGGCCCGCGGCGCGCTGGTGGTCATCCTCGTCGCGCGTGCGCCAGCCACGTTCGAGACCGACCACGAGCCCGATGGCGAGGGAAACGGCGAGGCGGCTCAGGAGGGCGTGTTCATCCATATCGGTCTGCGGCTTGGCTCGGGCGTGGCGATCGTTCGACGAGCATATCGGAAGCGGCCGGTTCGGATAGCGCCCAGGGCGCATCCCATGTGGCACCCGCGGCTGTCATCTGCAGGTCATGCAGGCGGTCTTTAGACCAGCCCATGTCGTCATCGCGGGCGGCCTGGCCCGTCTTATGCTTGGTGAGTTGGTCATGAATCGGCTGGTCATTATCTACTCGGAAGAGGACTACGCCTGCGCTTGCGAGCGCCTCGAGGAACTGCGCACCAGGCCGGATTGCCGGGCGAAGGACGAGGAACTCGACGCGATCCATGATGCCATGCTCGCCTGGGAGCTGAGGCAGGACGACTGACATCCAGCGGACGGTTCTGCTGCTCGCCCGTCGCGAACTGGCAGGCACCCGAGTCCATGTTGCGACGCACTCAGCCCACATTCTCACGCTAGCCACCCTGGACCGCCCGAAGAATCTCCGGGGCGGACGTCGCATTCCTGCGGGCGCGCGACACTCTGGCCGGCATCTCTCGGCCGCTAGCGAAAGGAGCCTGGCCGATGCTCGTGCAGATCGGAACTCTCATCGCCGCGACGAGCCTCATTCAGCTCGCGAACGGCTTCTTCAACACCTTCCTGTCCCTGCGGCTGACGATCGAGGATTTCGGTTCCACGCTGAACGGCGTCGTGCTCAGCGCCTATTTCATCGGCTTCACCATCGGGGCGGTCGGGTCCGGGCAGGTGATCCAGCGCATCGGCCATATCCGCGCCTATGCCGCATTCGCGGGCATGGTGGTGGTTGCGACAGCCACGATGCCGCTTCTTGTCTCGCCATTGGCCTGGATCGTTTGCCGCGCCGTCATCGGCATGGGCTGCGTCGGCCTGTTCATCACCACGGAGAGCTGGCTGAACGCCAAGGCGCAGGCGGATCAGCGCGGGCGGGTGTTCTCGATCTACATGGTCGGCACGTTCCTGGCGCTGGCGCTCGGCCAGTTGCTGATCGGCAAACTCGCCATTCACTCCATGACGCCCTTCAACATCATCGCCGTGCTCTTTGCACTTGCCCTGGTGATGGTCAGCACGACGCGCGCCGAGGCGCCGGGGATCGCACCGGAGGCGACGCTGCGCTATGGCGAGTTGACCCGGCAGGCGCCGGTGGCCGTGGTCGGCTGCGTCATCAGTGGCATGATCAGCAGCGCCTTCTACGCGCTCGTACCGGCCTGGATGCTGAGCAATGGCGTGCCGCAGCAGACGATCGCGCTCTTCATGCTGGTCGCGGTGCTGGGCGGTCTGGCGCTTCAGGTTCCGGTTGGGCGCCTGTCTGATCGTGGCGACCGCCGGCTGGTTCTGGCCGGCCTCGCGCTCGGCTTTGCGGCGGCGGCGCTGCTGCTGGTCATGTTGCCCCCGAAGCTTGCAGCGGTGCTGCCCGTGGCGGCGGTGCTCGGCGGCTTCATGTCGACGCTCTATCCGGTCTGCGTCGCCCATGCGCTCGATCGCATGCCCTCAGATCGCGTCGTTGCCGTCAGCGGCAGGTTGATCCTGGTCAGCGGCTTCGGCTCGGCCCTGGGGCCGATGCTCGGCGCCGCCGTCATGTCGCGCTTCGATATTGGCGGGCTGCTCTATTTCATGGCGGCCGCGACCATCCTGCTCGCCGCGGTCTCCGGCCTGCGCGTGCTCGTCAAGGCGCCGCCTGTCCGGGTCGAGCGTCCCTTCGAGATCATCGACCCATTGACGGCACCGATCTCGCAGGAGCCGGAAGCGACGGATCCGGACGGAACGCCGCGCGCTGTCCCCGCCTGAAGCGTGCGGCGGGCAGCCTCAGGCATCGGCCCGAAAAGTGGATTACGGTTTTCGGGAAAGCCGATGCAAGCACAGAGAATCATCGGCTCGAAAAGTGGATGACGGTTTTCGGGAGGGCCGATGCAAACGCAGAAGATCACCGGCCGGGATACGATGTCCGGTCCGATGACCTAACCCATGATGTGATAGCCGGCATCGACATAGATCGTGTTGCCGGTCATGCCGGTGGCGGCATCGCTGATCAGGAAAGCGGCGACCTGCCCGACCTCGTCGATGGTGACGACGCGCCCTTGCGGAGCCCGCGCCGCGGCTTGGGACAGAAGCTCGTCGAAACCGGCGATGCCGCCGGCKGCGCGTGTCTTCAACGGGCCCGGCGAGAGCGCGTGCAGGCGGATGCCCTTCTGGCCGAGTTCATGGGCGAGATAGCGGGTCGTGCTCTCGAGCGCAGCCTTCACCGGTCCCATGATGTTGTAATTGTCGAGCACCTTCTCGGCGCCGTAATAGCTCATGGTCAGGATCGCGCCGCCCGCGCTCATCAGCGGCTCGGCCTTGCGGGCCATTTCGATCAGCGAATAGCAGGAGACGCGCATTGCCTGCTCGAAGCCGTCCCGCGTCACATCGACGACCCGGCCATGCAGGTCGTCGCGCGGTGCAAACGCGATCGAGTGGATGACGAAGTCGAGCTTGCCCCAGCGCCTTGTGATTTCCTCGAACACGGCGTCGAGCTGCCCGGGCATCTCGACATCGAGCGGCATGATGATCGGGCTGCCGAGTTCCTCCGCKAGCGGGCGCACCCATTTCTCGGCCTTGGCGTTCAGATAGGTTATGGCCAGCTCCGCGCCGAGCCGGTGCAGGACCCTGCCGCATCCGAAGGCGATGCTGTCCTCGTTGGCGATGCCGACGATCAGGCCCTTCTTGCCGCGGACGATGTCGTCGATCGTGCCCATCTGGCTAGTCTCCGAAGATCACGCGGCGGAAACGGCTGAGCGCATAGGTGAAGTATACACTGCCGATGACGACGAGCGCGACGAGCTGCAGCCAGACCACGGAGAGGCCCGCGCCGCGATAGAGCACGGCCTGCGAGAACCCCACGAAATGCGGTGTCGGACTGATGATCTGCATCACATATTGCAGCCAGACGGGCATGCTCTCCATCGGCGTGCTGGAACCCGACAGGAGCTGCATGATCACCAGGATCGGAATGGCGAGCAGCCCGAACTGGCCCATCGAGGTGGCGAGCGTGCCGAGCATGATGCCGAGCGCCGCGACCGTGAAGGCGTAGAGCGCCGCACCCGCCAGGAAGAGCGTCAGCGAGCCGGCGATCGGCACCTGCAGCCACCATTGCACGACGACCGCGAGCGACAGCCCGGCCGCGACCAGGATGACGAGCCCGTTGGCGATGATCTTCGCCAGCATGATCTCGGCCGGCACGACCGGCATCACCAGCAGATGCTCGACCGTGCCCTGTTCGCGTTCGCGGATCAGCGCCGCGCCGGTCAGGATCACTGTCAGCAACGTGACATTGTTGATCACCTGCATCACCGAGGTGAACCAGGCCGAATTCAGGTTCGGATTGAACTTGGAGCGGATGACGACATTGATGGGGGCGCTGGTCACGGTTTCCCGGCCGGCCAGGAAATTCGTCACCTCTTGCGCGATGATCGACTGGATATAGACCGAGCCGTTTCCGGCCTGGGTCATCGCGGTGGCATCGACATTGAGCTGCACGGATGCCCGCCGGCCGGAGAGAAGATCGGCCTGGAAGGAGGGCGGGATTTCCAGCACGAAGACCAGCCGGCCGTGATCCATCTCCTCGTCGATGTCGCGTGCGCTGATCGTCAGCGCGCTCTTGAACAGCGGTGGGTTCAGTGCGTTCTGGATCTGGCGCGAGAGATCGGAGCGGTCCTCGTCGACAATGCCGACGGTCAGGTTCTTCGCCTCGGTCGAGGCACCGGTCGCCACCGTGTAGACGGCGATGCTGAAAGCATAGACCACGAGGATGAGCATGACAGGGTCAGCCCGAATGCTGCGCAGTTCCTTGATGACGAGCTGGTAGATATTGGCCAGATGCAGCCGAAGGCCCGTTGGCCCTTGCTGCGCTGGTTCCGTCGTGGCGCTGGTTCTCTCCGGCGACATCTCAGAGCTCCTGTTTGCGCAGGAGAAGCTGCGAGACGACGAGGAAAAGGACTGCGAAGCCAGCGAGCATGATGAGGTTGAACGACAGGTCGTCGAACCCCAGGCCCTTTGTGAAGGCGCCGACGCTGACCGGCTGATACCAGGCCGTCGGGAAGCCGAGCCCGATCATCCGTGCTCCGCCCGACAGCGAGGCGACCGGAACGAGCAGGCCCGAGAAGTTCACTGCCGGTATGATCGACAGGATCGCGGTGGCGAATACGGCGGAGACCTGTGTCCTGGTGAAGGTCGAGATCAACTGGCCGAAGCCCGTCGTCGCGATCACGTAGAGCAGGGTGCCGAGCACCAGCATCGCGATCGAGCCCTTGATCGGCACCCCGAAGAGGATGATCGCAAGCAGCACCAGCAGCACGAAGCTGATCATCGCGATCGCGATATAGGGCAGCTGCTTGCCGAACAGGAACTCGAACTTGGTGATAGGCGTCGACTGGAAATTGGCGATCGAGCCGGTCTCCTTCTCCCTCACCACCGCAATGGCGGACATGACGGCCGGGATCAGGATCAGCATCAGCATGATCACGCTCGGCACCATCGCATTGACGCTCTTGAAGGCCTGGTTGTAGCGGAAACGGGTCTCGACATTGACGAGACTGGCCGCGCTCGTGCCGGCACTGTTCTGGGCGAGCCATTCCTTGGCGTATTGCGCGGCAAGCCCGGTGACGTAGCCCTTCGTCGTCTCGGCGCGGAACGGCATGGCGCCGTCGAGCCAGACCGCGACCTCCGGCTTCCTGCCGGATTGCAGGTCGCGCCCGAAGCCGGGCGGGATCTCGATCGCGAGCTGCAACTCGCCGTTCCTCAGCCGCTGGTCGAGCTCTTCGGCCGTCCTGATCGGCGCACGCTCGTCGAAATAGCGCGAGCCGGAAAAGGCCTCGATCAGCTGGCGGCTTTCGGGGGTATTATCCTGGTCGAGCGCCGAGAAGCGCAGGTTCTCGACATCAAAGGAAATGCCGAAGCCGAAGGCGATCATCAGGACGAGCGGGCCCAGGAAGGCGAAGGCGAGCCGGATCGGATCGCGCAGCAGCTCCATCGTCTCGCGCCGCGAATAGGCCCAGAGCCGCTTCGGGTCGAAGCGGCGCGGGGCCCGGATGGGTTCCGGTGGCGGGAGTACCGCGTTCGGGTCAGGCGCCTCCGATTTCGCTTCGCGATCGATCCCTGCGGCCTCGGCGAGATAGTCGACGAAGGTGTCCTCCAGCGAGGAGCTTCCACGTTCCCTGACCAGTTCCTCCGGTGTGCCGACTGCGAGCACCTTGCCGGCATGCATCAGGGAGATGCGGTCGCAGCGCTCGGCCTCGTTCATGAAATGCGTCGAGAGGAAAATCGTCACGCCGTCATCGCGCGAGAGATCGATCAGCGTGCGCCAGAAGGCGTCGCGCGCGATCGGGTCGACGCCGGAGGTCGGCTCATCGAGAATGAGCATGGCCGGCCGATGGAGTACGGCGACCGCAAGCTGCAGGCGCTGCTTGATGCCGAGGGGCAGGCTGTCGGGCCGCGAGTCCACCACATCCCTGAGGTCGAAGCGCTCGAGCAGCTCCGCGATGCGACCTTCGATCTCATCGTTCGGCAGGTGATAGAGCTTTGCGTGGAGTTCGAGATTCTGCCGGACCGTGAGTTCGGTATAGAGCGAGAAGGCCTGCGACATGTAGCCGACATTCCGGCGCGTCTCCATGTCGTTGGAGCCCATCGGCTTGCCGAACAGCTTGGCCCAGCCCTCGGTCGCCGGCAGCAGGCCGGTGAGCATCTTCATCGTCGTCGATTTGCCGCAGCCGTTCGAGCCGAGGAAGCCGAAGATCTCGCCGCGCTCGATCCGGAAGCTGACATGGTCGACGGCCGTGAAATCGCCGAAGCGTCGGGTCAATCCTTCGGCCTCGATCGCCGGCACGGCGCTGTCGCTGGCCGGGCGCGGGCGTACGATGACCTCCTGGTGCTGCGCCCGCTTCGCCTCCGGGAGCAGCGCGATGAAGGCGGCTTCCAGCGATGTCTGGCCTGTCTTCCCCAGGATCTCGGAGATCGGCCCCGAGGCGATCACCTTGCCGTCATCCATGGCGGCCAGCCAGTCGAAGCGTTCGGCCTCGTCCATATAGGCGGTGGCGACGATCACGCTCATTTGCGGCCGCCGGCCACGGATGGTGTTGATCAGGTCCCAGAACTGGCCGCGCGACAGCGGGTCGACACCGGTGGTCGGCTCGTCGAGGATGAGGAGGTCCGGGTCGTGGATCAGGGCGCAGCACAGGCTGAGTTTCTGCTTCATGCCACCCGACAGCTTGCCGGCCGGGCGGCCTTCGAACGGGTCGAGACCCGTCGCCTTCAGCAACTCGTCGATCCGCCGCCTGCGCTCAGCTTCGCCCTGGCCGAAGAGCCGGCCATGGAAGTCGATATTCTCGAAGACGCTCAGCGTCGGATAGAGATTGCGGCCTAGGCCCTGCGGCATATAGGCGATGCGGGCGCCCTGCTTCTCGCGATGGGCCTTGTCGGCCATGTCGCCACCGAAGACCGTGACATGTCCGGTCTGGATTTCCCTGACGCCGGCAATCAGGGCGAGCAACGCAGATTTGCCGACGCCGTCGGGACCGATCACCCCCACCATGCGGCGGGAGGGGAAGTCGATCGAGACATCGTCGAGCGCAACCGTTTTGCCGTACCGGTGCGAGACATGCTCGACCTTGGCAATGACGCCGTCGTTCATCAGGGGAGCTTCACGGTGAGATCTTCGGGCCACTGGATCGACGGGCTGGTCCGGACGAAGCCCATGCCGCGCACCCCTGTCTTGGCCTGGCGGTGATATTTCTTCAGGACGCGCGGATCGATCTGCAGCTTGACGCGGAACATCAGCTTCTCCCGCTMGTCGGCCGTCTCGACGCTCTTCGGCGTGAACTGGGCGTCCGCCGCGACGAAGCCGACATTGGCCGGGATGACATATTGGGGCAGCGGATCGACGGTGATCCGGGCCTCGTCGCCAAGGGCGAGCAGCCCGGCCTGTGCGGCCGGGAGATAGATCGTCATGTAGACATCGCTGAGATCGAGCAGCGTCAGGATGCGCGCGCCTGCGCCGACGACCTCGCCCGCGCGTGCGAGCTGGTACTGAACCCGGCCGCTGCGGGGCGCGACGAGCGTCATGTCGACGAGAACCGCCTCGATGCGGTCGACCTCGGCTTCGGCGCTCTTGATCGCGAACTGCGCCTGGTCGCGCTGGGCCTCGGCTGCGACGAGCGCGGCCTTGGCGGTATCCGCCTTGGCGACGCGCTGGTCGAAGGTCTGCCTGGTCAGATAGCCCTTGTCGACGAGCTGCTGGCCACGCTCCAGCTCAGCCTGGCTGAGGGTGATCTCGCTCTTGCGCTGGACGATCAGCGCATTGGCTTCCGCCAGCCCATGCTTGGCCTTGAGAACCTGGGATTGGGCGCCGCGAAGCTGGGCTTCGTATTCCGGCGACGAAATGCGCGCGACCACTTGCCCGGCGGTGACGTCGTCGCCTTCATTGACGAGCACTTGCGACAGGCGGCCGGCATATTTGGCGGAGATATCGATCTGCGTCGCCTCGATACGGCCGTTCGACTTGGCAATCCCGCTGGGCATCGAGCCGCTGCGCAAGCGCTGGAGGAACGCCTGGATCTTCGACTGGGCCTGGGCCGGCGCCGTGATCGAGAGGTCGCGCGAGACCGGGGCGAGCACGCTGCCGACGGTCAGGAGCGCCACCGCCAGGGCTGTCGCTGCGGGTAGACGGACCACTATCATCATCACTCTCCGAGCTCGGCGGTTGCGCTTGCGGCGAGAACCGGCTGCTTCCTGATCCTGTGTTATGACCGCGCGGGCTCTCGCGCAGCCACT
Organism: Allobosea sp. 05T439; assembly: GCF_056396005.1. Classification (NCBI taxonomy): domain Bacteria; kingdom Pseudomonadati; phylum Pseudomonadota; class Alphaproteobacteria; order Hyphomicrobiales; family Alloboseaceae; genus Allobosea; species Allobosea sp. 05T439. The sequence continues at coordinate 149,682 of NZ_JBFTKP010000006.1, forward strand.
CCGGTGCTCCGAAGCAGCCGCAGCGTATGCTGCGCGATCATGCGTTCCTCGTCCGTCGCGACGACGAAAATCTGCGTCCGGCTGCCTTCGGCATCGATGCGCCTGTCATTGCGCCGGTTGGCCTCGGCCTTGAGCGACAGTCCTGCCCAGTGCAGGCGATCAACCACGTTCTGTCTGACCTGCCAGGCGTTCTCGCCGACGCCGGCCGTGAAGACGATGCCGTCGAGCCCACCGAGCGTGACCGACAGGCTGGCGATGGCTTGCGCGACGCGGAGGCTGAAGAAGTCGATCGCCATTGCGGCCTCGGGCCTCTCGCTCTCCTGCAGTTCGCGCACATCGTTGCTGATGCCGGACAGCCCGAGCAGGCCGCTTTCGTGATAGAGCATCTGGCCGACTGCGGCCGGGCTCATGCCCTTCTGCTCGATCAGATGCAGGACGACACCGGGATCGAGCGAACCCGAGCGCGTTCCCATCGGCAGTCCGTCCAGCGCGGTGAAGCCCATCGTCGTCTCGATGCTGCGGCCGCCCTGCAAGGCGCAGACGGAAGCCCCGGAGCCGAGATGGGCGATGATCACCCGCTTGTCTGCAATCTCCGGTGCGATGCCGTACAGCGCCTTCGAAACATATTCATAGGACAGGCCATGGAAGCCGTAGCGCCGGACGCCCTCGTCATAGAGCGCACGCGGCAGGGCGAAACGGTCTGAGAGTTCGGGATGGCCGCGATGGAAGGCCGTGTCGAAGCAGGCGACCTGCGGCAGGTCGGGCCGGCGTTGGCGCAGCACGCGGATCGGGTCGAGATTGCTGAGCTGATGCAGTGGCGCGAGCGGGATGAAGGTTTCGAGCGTCTTCATTACCGCGTCGTCGACCAGCACCGGTGCCGAATAGACCGGGCCGCCATGGACGACGCGATGGCCGATGCCGATGATGGCCATGTCCCGGATCTCGCCGACGACCCAGTCGGCAACGACCTGTTGCGCCTGCGCCGAGTTCGCAACCTCCGCGACGGTGAAGCTGCGCTCGATCAGCGACGTTCCGTCATGGCTCTTTGCCTTGAGCCGCGGACGGGTTCCGATCCCGTCCACGGCGCCGCCGAACATCAGCTCGATATCGTCGCCTGCGACGCAGTAGAGCTTGAACTTGATGCTCGAGCTGCCGGCATTGACGACGAACAGGACCTCGGTCACCGGCTAGGCTCCGATTGGCTTGGCCTGCAGCAACGCATGGGCATAGAGCCCGGCAACGGCGCAGGAGGCGAGGCGGGTCCGGACATTGTCGGCGCGGCTGGTCAGAATGATCGGCACGCGCGCGCCGAGTACGATGCCTGCGGCATCGGCCCCGGACAGGAAGGTCAGGTTCTTCGCCAGCATGTTGCCGGCTTCGAGGTCGGGCACCACCAGGATCTGCGCTCGGCCTGCTACCGGCGAGACGATGCCCTTGATGCTGGCCGCCTCCGGGCTGATCGCATTGTCCAGCGCCAGTGGCCCATCGAGCAGGCCTCCGGTGATCTGGCCGCGATCGGCCATTTTGCAGAGCGCTGCCGCCTCGATCGTGCTGGGGATCTTGGTGGTCACGGTCTCCACGGCCGAGAGGATCGCGACCCTCGGGGCTCCCAGGCCGAGCCCGACATGCAGATCGATGGCGTTCTGGATGATGTCGCGCTTGGCTTCGAGGTCAGGAAAGATGTTCACGGCCGCGTCGGTGATGAAGAGCGGCTCGGCATAGGACGGCACGTCCATGATGAAGACATGGCTGATACGCCGGCCGGTGCGCAGGCCTGTCTCCTTATTGGTTACCTCGGCGAGCAGCTCATCGCTATGCAGACTGCCCTTCATCAGGAGGGCCGCCTTGCCGCTGCGGACGAGTTCCACGGCCTTGGCCGCGGAAGCGACGCTATGCGGCGTATCGACGATCTCGAAGCCCGCGATGTCGAGCCCGGCAGCCTTGGCGGTCGCGATGATCCGGGCGGTGGGTCCAACGAGGATCGGTTTGATCAGACCCTGCGCTGCTGCGTCGAGCGCACCCCTGAGAGAGGACTCGTCGCAGGGATGCGCCACCGCCGTCATGACCGGCGCAAATTCGCGCGCCTTCGCGATCAGGCGCTCATATTTGTCGTGAGCATGACCTGATCGGGCGCTCGCGACAGCTTGGGAAGGCTGAGACATTCTGCGCTTCACTTCCGGGGCGATGAACTGCGGTGGGGCGCTGCCTTCGAGGCAGTGTCGAGGGCTGTCTCCTTGCGTGCAACCGACCGGCTCGCCAAGCGATGCAGATTGTCGGCGGTCGCACGCGTTTCGTGAACCGGCGACTGATCGGGAAACATCCGGCTGATCCGCTCGAAACGGACAAGCGCTTCGCCTTCGAGCGGCCCTGCAGCGGTCAGAATGTCGTGAAATTCCTCGAGCGATAGATGGGGGGTCTCGGTTTGCAACACCGTGGCGATCGCTGCGACCGCCGCTTCGCCGTCGAAGCGCAGCATGAAGAACTGTTCGCGGACGTTGAGCTTGAACTGCTGGAGCGTCATGCCGTCGAGCTTTTGATGCTTGCTGTGCAGGCGACGCAGTACGGCAAAGATCCGTTCGTCGATGCCGCCGCGTGCCGCTAGGACGTACATCACCGCACGCAGGATCGCGATCTTTGCGCTGACGCGTCCGACCCGTTGAGCCAGGTCGGAACGGCCTGCTTCGAGCGCCGCGACGCCGCGGTCGCGATCCGCTGGCCACGGGCGCGCCGTCTCGTCGGTGACGCCGAGCGCCGCCTGCAAGGCAGGCGCGCCGTAAATCTGTTTGAAGACGAGTTCGGTCGTGGAATCCCGGATGTCGCGGAACAGGTCGAGCGAGGCGACGATGTTCTGCGAGATGATCTCCTGCCAGGCCAGGAATGGATTGTCCTGGGCCGCGGGGCGGCGGTGTTCCCGAACGAGTTCCGCCCAGCCGCTGACGCCGCGCATGAAGGGGTTGTTGTGCGAAAAGATCTCGAACTGTGAGCGCAGCGGATTGAGCCGGCGTTCCAGCTCTGCAGCGGGCGCCGTGGCGGCAGCCTGCACGAATGGGCGCAGCCAGGTCTTGTAGAAACTGGCATTGATCTCGGAGACCTTGGCGACTGTCGCGAACCGACGGTCATCCTCCGCCGTGTTCAGTCCCAGGGCCCGAATGTCGTCGAGGCTGCGCGCCTCGAAGCGCAGGATATTGTCGCCGGTCACAAGATCGGCGTAGTCTTGGCCGGGCTCGCGCGGTGTGATCACCGCCTCCCACAGCCCGGGTGGCAGGATGTCGATCAGATCCATGTTCTCCGTGAGCTCGGTATGCTCCTTCTTCGCCACGGAGCTTGAAACGAAGACGCCGAGATGTCCGGCCTGCGGGTGGATGGAGTAGACGATCGTCTGCTCGGCTGCGATCAGCGCGAGGTCGCTTCCATAGAGATCGGTGATCCAGCCGAGTGCCTGCTGCGGCGGCGTGATGTTGTCGCCCCAGGAGCAGAACACGACGATCGGCGAGGCGACTTCGCGCAGGTCGATCCGCTTGCCGGAAGAGAGCGTCAGTTCCCCCTTGGTCAGCTTGTTGCCGACGAAGAGCTGTTCGACGATGAACTCGATCTCCTCTCGGTTGAGCAGCACATGCCCGCCCCACCATTTCTCAAAGGAGAGAAAGCGTTCGGCTTCGGTATCGACCTTCGACCAGACATCGTAGAGCTTGCTCCACCACGTATTGGCCGGGTTCAGCTTCTCGAAATTCTGAACGAGATAAGCGCCGTCGAAGATTCCGGCGCCGAGATCGCCGGTCAGCGAGGTGAGCCAGGAGCCGCCGAGCATGCCGCCGGAATAGCGCATCGGGTTGAGCCCATCCTTGCCGTTCCAATAAGCCAGCGGTGCGCCCGCGGCCATGATCGGCCCCATCAGCTCGGGCCGGGCGGCKGCGAGCCCGAGCACGGCCCAGCCGGCCTGGCAGTTTCCGATGACGCAAGGCTTGCCGGAGTAACCGGGATGACGCCTGGTGACGGCCTCGATGAAGGCAGCCTCGGCGCAGCCCACATCCTCGATCGTCTGGCCTCTCACCGGATCCGGCAGGAAGCCGATGAAATAGCAGGGATGTCCGGCAGCGAGCGCTGCGCCGATTTCGCTGTCGGGTTTCATGCCGCCAATGCCCGGACCATGGCCGGCACGCGGATCGACGACGATGAAGGGGCGTGAGGACTCGTCCGTGACGACGCCTTCGGGTGCAATGATCCGGACCAGGCCGTAATTGACCGGACGGGGCAGGCTACGGCCGCTCATGACGATCTCGAAGCCAAATCCGAGGACATTGGGAGCCGCCATCGCCAGATGGTCGAGGTAATTGTCGCCCCGCCGGCGCAACACATCGAGCATCAGCACGTTGCGCTGTGCGACGTCGACCAGATACGCGGCGAGGTCGGAGCCGGCATGGGCCATCGCAGCGGTCGCGCCAGGCGACGTCACGGAATATGCGCTCACCATATCGTTGTCCTCATATGGCCGGGGGGCCGATACGTCAGAAACTTCACGATGATCTTTCGCACTGCAATATCACCAGACTGAGACGCCCGCGCAACCTATGCAAGAGGGGCTTGTCATATGCGGCATTCGCCGGCGCGGGGAATTGACTTCAATCAAGTCGGCTCGCCGGCAGGATGTTCAGGATTCAATGCAATATCCTTAGCCGGAATATGGGGGTAGCTCTTGGCGCGATCATGGGAAATGGCGGTGACTGATGGCTGACAATGCAGCTCCGGGCTTGCGGAGTGCGAGCACGATTGAGTTGAGCCTGACCGATGGTGCACAGTTGTTCAACACGCTCGATCCGTTTCCCTTCCGCCAGCGCGACCTGTCGGGGGATGCCGAGCAGTACATCGTCGAATGGGCCGAGGAGCTGCCCAAGGATCGCGCCATTGAAATCCTCATCGACATCGCGGCGGACGGCGAATCCGGCGGCGCGGCGCCCGATCTTGCTGCGGCCATCGGCAATTGGTTCGACGGGCGTGCGCGATCTGAGACAAAGGCGATGCGGCAGCTGTTTCGGGACGGTCGCTTGGCCTTCCTGATCGGCCTCATCGTCCTGAGCGCCTGTCTCTTCATCGGCTGGTGGCTGTCGGAGCGTATCGAAGGCCCGTTCGCGCGCGTGCTTCAGGAGAGCTTCGTGATCATCGGCTGGGTCGTGATCTGGAGGCCGGCCGAGATGTTCCTCTACGACTGGCTGCCCATGCTTCGCCGGCGGACGCTCTATAGGCGCCTCGCCTCGGCACGGGTTACGGTGAGGAAGACGTCCGCGCCGACGAAGGCGGTGGGCACCTAGAGCATGCTGCGAAAGAGTGGCAACGGTTTTTCGCATTGAGAATGCTCTAAATTATGAGAGTCGATCGCACCGGATCCTGTCCGGTCCGAAGATCTAACTTTCGGTGTTTGCATCGGCTTTCCCGAGGGCCTCAATCCACTGTTMGGGCCGATACGCGAGGCGATCGGCACCGCGCTCGCGCTCAGACCGGCTCGATCGCGACCAGAATGTCGCCGGCTGCCACCGTCGATCCGGCCCTCGGACCGATCCGTTGAACCGTTCCGCCGGCGGGGCTCTTCAACTCCATGAAGAGCTTCATCGATTCCAGCACGGCCACGATCTGCCCGGCCTCGACGGTGTCGCCCGCGGCGACATGCAACGCCGCAAGTGTTCCTGGCATCGGTGCCCGCACGGTGCTGCCGGAATCGCCGCCCGCATCGCGGCGCGCTGCTGCGGCCTCGATCGCGAACGCGATCTCGATCCGGCCTTCGAAGCCGCCGAGGCGCAGGAGCAGACCCTGGGTGTCGCAGACGGCGTATGCCATCTGGCTCGCCCCGCTCATGGCCACCACCCACTCGGCGTCCGAGCCACCGCGACGGAGCGCGATATCATGTTGGCCACCGGCTGACGCGACGCGCAGGAAGCCATCATGGGTTTCGATAGTGAGCCGCGTCGCATCTGCGCCGGCTCCGATGGCCAGATGCGTGGTCGCCGGCCTTCCGGCAGGCGCGAGAAGGCGAAAACCCTTGAGCGCATGCCATGGCGTGCCGTCGGGCTCGGTCCCGCGCGCCGTGAGCCAGAGGGCCGCCGCCACCGCATTGAGCAGGTCCTGCGGCACGGCTTGCGGCTTCCAGCCTCCCGGGAAATTCTCGCTCAGGAACAGGGTTGTGGCCTCGCCCCTCGTGAAGCTCGGAGTTCTCAGGGCATCCGCCAGGAACGCACGGGTGGTCGCCGGCCCGAGCATCACCATCCCATCCAGCCCTCTGGCGAGCCGCTGGGCCGCGCTCGTGCGATCGGGCGCATGGGCGATGACCTTGGCGAGCAGGGAATCGTAATGCGGCGTGACCTCGCTGCCGGCTGCGATGCCGCTGTCGACGCGCGCCGCCTGCGGTTCCCGCCACAGCCTGATCACACCGGTATCGGGCCGGAAGCCGTGGTCCGCCCGCTCTGCCGTCAGCCTGGCTTCGATGGCGTGGCCCGAGCAGCGGATCTCGCCCTGGGCCAGCGGCAGGGGCTCGCCTGCCGCGATGCGGATCTGCCATTCCACCAGATCGAGCCCGGTGATCGCTTCGGTGACCGGGTGCTCGACCTGCAGTCGGGTGTTCATCTCGAGGAAGAACACCTCCTGCGTCACGGCATCGACAAGGAATTCGACGGTCCCGAGATTGTCGTAGGAAATCGCGCGCGACAACCTCAAGGCGTAGTCATGCAGGGCCGCGCGTGTCTCATCCCGCAGGTTCGGGGCTGGCGCTTCCTCGATCAGTTTCTGGTTGGAGCGCTGCACCGAGCAATCGCGCTCGAAGAGATGGACGATGGCGCCGTGCCTGTCGCCCGCGACCTGGACCTCGACATGGCGCGGGCGCGTCACGAATTTCTCGATCAGCAGGCGCCCGTCTCCGAATGCGGCTTGTGCCTCGCTGCCCGCCGCGGAGATGGCGGCATCGAGATCCTCCTCCCGTTCGACCTTGCGGATGCCCTTGCCGCCGCCACCGGCAGAGGCCTTGACCATGACAGGCAGACCGACGCGCAACGCCTCCCGCTTCAGCACGTCGCGGGACTGGTCGGCCCCGTCATATCCGGGCACGCCCGGCACGCCGGCCTCGCGCGCGATCTGCTTGGAGCGGATCTTGTCGCCCATGGCAGCGATGGCGGTGGCCGAAGGGCCGATGAAGGCGATGCCTGCCTTTTCGCAGGCGGCGATCAGGTCGAGCCGTTCCGAGAGAAAGCCATAGCCGGGATGGATCGCCTGCGCGCCTGTCGCCAGTGCAGCCTCGATGATCCGGTCGGCTCGCAGATAGCTGTCGCGCGCGGGGGCCGGGCCGATGGAAATGGCCTCGTCCGCGAGGCGCACATGCAGCGCGTCACGGTCCGCATCGGAATGGACTGCAATGGCGCGGATGCCGAGACGGCGGCAGGTCTTGATGATGCGGCAGGCGATCTCGCCGCGATTGGCAATCAGGATGCTCTCGAACATGGCGGCGGTCACATCCGGTAGACGGGGCGAGGGGAGGTGTCGCGCGCTTCGCCTGCGGCAAGCGAGAGACACAGGCCGAGCACGTCGCGCGTCTGCGCCGGCTCGATGATCCCGTCATCCCAGAGCCGTGCAGTCGCATAATACGGGTCGCTCTGCTCCTCGAACTGGGCCCGCGTCCTGCGATCGAGCTCGGCGATCGTTGCCTCGTCGGCCGCGCCCTTCAGGCTCTGGCGGCGCAGTTCCGTGACGACCGTGGCTGCAACCTCGGGGCTCATCGTGGCGATACGGGCATTCGGCCAGGAGAACAGGAAACGTGGCCGGAAGCCGCGCCCGCACATGCCGTAATTCCCGGCGCCATAGGAGCCGCCGATCAGCACGGTGTATTTGGGAACGCGCGCATTCGAGACGGCATAGACCAGCTTGGCGGAATGCTTGGCGATGCCCCCGCGTTCGGCTGCGGTGCCGACCATGAAGCCGGTGATGTTCTGCAGGAAGATCAGGGGGATCTGGCGCTGGTCGCAGAGCTCGATGAAATGGGCGCCCTTCAGCGCCGATTCTGAGAAGAGCACGCCATTATTGGCGATGATCCCGACGGGGTAACCGTGGATGCGGGCGAAGCCGGTGACGAGGGTTGCGCCATAATCGGGCTTGAAGACATTGAAGCTGCTGTCGTCGACGACGCGGGCGATCACCTCGCGCACGTCATAGGGTCTGCGTAGGTCGGTCGGGACGATGTGCTCGAGTTCGGCCGCATCGAGCCGCGGTGGCACGGACGGGTAGGGCGCTGCGCCCAGCCTGCCGATTTCGCCGAGCGAGCCGACGATCTCGCGGAGCTTGGCGAGGCCCTCCATTTCCGTTTCGACCAGATGGTCGCTGACGCCCGAGACCTGGGTGTGCATCTCGGCCCCGCCCAGGGTCTCGCCATCGACGATCTCGTGGATCGCAGCCTTCACGATCGGAGGGCCGCCGAGATGGATGCGCCCGGTGCCCCTGACCATGATCACTTCGTCGGACAGCGCTGGAATATAAGCGCCGCCGGCGGTGCAGCCGCCGAAGACGAGCGAGATCTGGGGAATGCCGGCCGCCGACATCCGGCATTGGTTGTAGAAGGAACCGCCGAAATGGTCGCGGTCCGGAAAGACCCGGTCCTGTTCCGGCAGGAAGGCCCCGCCGCAATCGACCAGGTAGAGGCAGGGCAGGCGATGTTCCTCGGCAATCTCCTGCGCCCTGAGATGCTTGCGCACTGTCTCGGCGAAGAACGAGCCGCCCTTCACCGTCGCGTCATTGGCGATCAGCATGCAGGCACGGCCGGAGACGGTGCCGATGCCGGTGACGATGCCGGCGCCGGGCACCTCGTTGCCGTAGAGCCCCCAGGCTGCCAGCGGCGAGAGTTCGAGGAAGGGGGATTGGGCGTCGAGCAGCAGGTCGATGCGCTCGCGCACCATGATCTTGCCGCGCGTTTCGTGCCGCTCGCGCATTCTGGGGCCGCCGCCATTGGCGACGAGGGCATGGCGCTCGCGCAGGGTGGCGAGCATCTCGGTGAGAGGCGGGGGCACGTTTGCGCGCGCTTCGCTCGTGGAGCCTGCAGACATGGTTCCTCCCGCCTCGGCGCTCGCCCTTGATCTCGTTGATCAAGTCACCTACCGTCCGTTAGGTAGGCGACTTTGCGCCGAGAGGTCAAGCAGCGGGGAGAGTGCGATGACGGCGGTGGACAGACTGGGGCCCAGGACCGACGAAGAGCTGCGCCGCTCGCCTTACTTCACCGAGGAGCACGAGGCGCTGCGCGATCAATTGCGCCGCTTCGTCGAGACCGAGATCAAGCCGCATGCGCTCGCCTGGGAGGAGGCCGGTTTCGTGCCGCGGGAGGTGCTGCGTCGGATGGGCGAGCTCGGTTTCTTCGGCATCCGCTACCCCGCCGAATTCGGCGGCTCGGAGATGGATACGCTGGCGACCGTGATCCTGGCCGAGGAGCTTGGTCGCTCGACTTTCTCCGGCGTTGCTATCACCGCGTTGGTCCATACCGACATGGCCTCTGTCCATGTCTTCAATGCCGGCAGCAAGGCGCAGCATGACCGCTACATGCCGGACATCATCGCCGGCAAGACGATCTGCGCGGTGGCGGTGACCGAGCCTGACGCGGGTTCGGATGTGAAGGGCATCCGCACCACGGCACGGCGCGAGGGCGAAACCTATGTCCTGAACGGCGCCAAGATGTTCATCACCAACGGTGTCCATGCCGATCTCTACTGCGTCGCCGCCAAGACCGATCTCTCGGCCAGGCCCTCGCAATCGGTCTCGATCTTCCTGGTCGAGAAGGGAACGCCCGGTTTCCGGGTCTCACGCGCACTCGACAAACACGGCTGGCGCTCTTCCGACACCGCCGAGCTCGTCTTCGAGGACTGCCGCATCCCGGCCGCGAACCTGCTCGGCCAGGAGGGGCGCGGCTTCTACGCGATCATGCGCAACTTCCAGAATGAGCGCACGGTCATCGGCGCGATGGCGATGGGCGAGGCGCAGGCTGCGCTCGATCTCACGCTGGATTATGTCCGCACCCGCAAAGCCTTCGGGGCTCCACTCTGGGAAAAGCAGGCCATCCGCCAGAAGCTCGCCATGCTCTCCGCCAAGGTCGAGGCGGGGCGCCAGCTCGTCTATCACGCCGCCTGGCTCGACGCCCGTGGCGCTGAGGCAACGCGCGAGGTCTCTATGGTCAAGGCGTATTGCGGCGAACTGGTCAACGAGGTGATGTATGCCTGCCTGCAGTTCCATGGCGGCATGGGGTTCATGCGCGAAAGCGCCATTGAACGCCTGACGCGGGATGCGCGGGTCCAGTCGATTGGCGGCGGGGCCACCGAAGTCATGCTGGAAGAGGTGGCGAAGCGGTTGTGAGCATTCAGACGACGAAAGCGGAGCGCGGTGCCGTAGAAGGGGGCGCGCGCCGGCTGATCCTCGACACGGCTGCACGCCTGCTGCGCCAGGGTGGCTATCACCAGACCACCCTGCGCGAGATCGCCGAGGCGGTCGGTATCCGCAAGGCCAGCCTCTACTATCACTTCGCGTCGAAGGAGGAGATCGTCGAGGCCGTCGTCAATGACGGCGTTCGCTTCGTTCAGGAGGCGGTGGTTGCCGCTTTGCAGGGATCCGAGGGGGCCGAGCCACGTGCCCGGCTGGAATGCGCGATTCACGCACATCTGACGGCGCTGCATGGCCATGGCGATTACACCTCGGCGAGCATCAAGGCCTTTGCCTTCGGCGCGATGTCGGTGCCGGACAGCGTGCGCAGGGTTCGCCGCGCTTATGAGGACGTCTGGCGTCTCCTGATCGCCGAGCTTCAGGCCGCCGATGTGATCGCCGCAGAGCGTTCGCCGGAGGCGCTGCGCCTCTTCCTGCTCGGCGCCCTCAACGGCTCCACCGACTGGTACCGCCCCGGGCGCTTCGACATCCCGGAACTGGCACGCGAATTCGCCGCTCTGATTGCGCCGCGAGCCGGGCTTGCCACGCCCGATTGACGCATTGCGCTGCAACAAGTTCCGGCTGCCTTAACGCGGTTTTGACCTTCGCATCGTAACGATGCGGCATGCAACGCGACAGTTTGTTCCGATTTGGTGGAGAATTCCGCGATTCCGACCGGGAGGAGATCTTCCAGGCGGCCCGGTTGCCGGAGACCCTCCGGCAGTGCCGACTGATCTTCCTGATCTCGGCGCTGCTGAACACGTTCTTCCTCGTCAGCGACTGGCGCTTCTTCGGGACGCCGCATTTCCTCGTCGCGGTGTCAGCACGCCTCTCCGTCGTGGCGGTGTCGGTTCTCTGTGCGATCCTGATCCGCAGGGCTACCCGCTTCAAGCAGGCCGAGGCCGTGACCGTCCTGTGGGAGGTCGGCTGCGCCGTGGCGGTCGCCTTCCTGGTCAGCTCGCGCAGCGATCTGGCGCTTTTCGTCGTGTTGCTGCTGCCCTCCATCTTCTATCTGGTGGCGCCGATATCCTTCCGCTGGACCTTCATCCTCGGCGTCTGCACCAGCCTGCTCATGCTGCTCGGCTATCTCGGTTCGGGCCCCTATCCCAGCACCTTCGTCGGGCTGGTGCTCGTGCTGGCGATGCTGAACTTCGCGCTCGGCCTGGTCGTGATCCACGCCAACCGCCTGAGGCGGCTGGAATGGACTGCGACCCAATCAGAGCGGGCTGCAAAGGAGGAGCTCGACGAGAGCCGCGCCATGATCGAGCGCCTCTTCATGGCCGTGCCGATCCCGCTCGTCGTCGCATCGGTGGCGGATGGGCGCTTCGTGCGGGCCAATGACGCGGCGCTGCGCTTCTTCGGCAAGGGAGCGGGAGGCGATCTGCGCGAGGTGGCTGTGCCGGATGTCTTCGTCGATGCTGAAAGCCGGCGCAGCCTGACCCGGCAATTGCTTCGCGGCGCGCATGTCGGCGAGTTCGAGGCCGAGATCCGTGACGGATCCGGCACGAGCCGCGACGCATTGATCACCGCGACCTCTTTGTCGATGGGCCAGTCCTCGACGATCGTCGCCGGCATTGTCGACATCACCGAGCGCAAGGCCGCCGAAGCGCATGTTCGCTGGCAGGCGACGCATGACGCTCTGACGGGCCTGCCGAACCGCCTGCTCTTCCAGGAGCGTCTGCAGGAAGCCCTGGCGGATCTCGGCGATGGCGAGACCGTGAGCCTGTTCCTGGTCGATCTCGACGACTTCAAATCGGTCAACGACACGCTTGGGCACGATGCCGGAGATGCCCTGCTGAACGAAGCGGCCGCGCGCCTCCTGCGCCATACGGCCCCCGGAGATCTCGTCGCGCGACTGGGCGGCGACGAATTCGTGGTGCTCTCGACCGAGACGATGGACGTGCCCGAGGCTCAGGCCAAGGCGGAACGGCTGCTGACGGCGCTGCGTGGCCCGCTCAGCCATCTCGGACACGCGATTTCCTCTCGCGCCAGTCTCGGCATCGCGCTTGCGCCACAGCATGATAGCGCTCCGATCGAGCTGATGAAGGATGCCGATCTCGCGCTCTATCGCGCCAAGGCCTTGGGCCGGAACATGGCGGTGGTCTATGACAGCGGCATGCGCGAGGCGATGAACGCGCGCGTCGCCATTTGCCGCGAATTGGCCGAGGCGTTGGCGCAGGACCGCATCCTGCCCTTCTATCAGCCGCAGGTTTCACTGGTCACTGGCGCCATCGATGGCCTTGAGGCGCTGGCACGTTGGCGCCATCCGGAACGCGGGATCGTACCGGCAGCCGCGTTCGTCCATGGGTTGGAAGATCCGGAGACCGCTTCTGCGATCGGCGATGTCATCCTGCGCAAGGCGATTGCCGATCTGAGCAACTGGCTGGCAACGGGGATCACGGTCCCGCGGGTCTGGGTCAATCTCGCGCCAGCGGTGTTCCGCGATCCGCAGTTTTCGGAGAAGCTGCTGGCCCAGCTGGCAGAGGCGGGCGTCCCGACATCCTGCTTTGGCGTCGAAGTCACCGAGACGGTGCTCCTGGCCCGCGCGGCCGGGGATGCCGAGCGCGCGCTGAAGACGCTTCGCCAGCGCGGGGTCTCCGTCGCGCTGGACGATTTCGGCACCGGCTATGCGTCGCTGACCCATCTCAGGCGCTTCCCCGTCGATGTCATCAAGATTGATCGCGGATTTGTCCGCCATCTCGACGAGGGTGGGGAGGATGCTGCCATCGTGCGCGCGATCATCAACCTCGCGGCCGACCTGAAGCTGGATCTGATCGCGGAGGGCGTCGAGACACGGAAGCAGGAGGCCTTCCTGCGCCAGTGCGGCTGCAGCTTCGCGCAAGGCTATCGCTATTCCCGTCCGGTCCCGGCGCATCGGGTGCCGTGGCTGAGCCAGCAGTCAGGCTTGCAGCCGGCCGAACCCGCCATGGATGCAGACCGGGGCGGCGTGGCTGCGGCCTGACCACGCGCCCGGCGCTTGCTAAGCATGTCATTGCAAGCTCGCGCACCGTCGAGGGGATGGTGCAGATCAACAATCCGAGGACCGTTTCCGCATGCGCGCCTTCTATCACCCGGACCAGTCGCTTCACGATCCGCAGCAATACATGCGCTTCGGCCGCGTTGTCGCGCCGAAGGATCTGCCGGAACGCACGGAGCAATTGCTGGGCGCGCTCGCCCGCCATGGCATCACGCCGGAGCGCCCCGGCGCTCACGGCGTCGACCCGATCCTGGCCGTGCACAGCGAGGAATTCGTCCGCTTCCTCGAGACGCTGTGGGAGCGCTGGGTCCAACTGCCAGAGCGTGGCCCCGAAGCGTGGCCCAACACTTTCCCCTATTGGAGCGGCAGGGTCGATGAGGACATGCGTTCGCCTTGTCGGCCAACCGGCCTGATGGGCCAGCTCGGCTGGTTCCTCGGCGATCTCTCCGTGCCGGTCGGCGAGCACTGCTGGACCTCGACACTGCGCTCGGCCGAGACGGCGGTCTCAGGTGCTGACGCCATCCTGGCCGGCGAGCACGCGGTCTATGCGCTTTGCCGCCCGTCCGGCCACCATGCCCGTGCCGATCGCGCCACCGGTTTCTGCTACATCAACAATACGGCGGTTGCGGCCCAGCGCCTGCGCTCCAAGTTCGGCAAGGTCGCGATCCTTGATGTCGATGCGCATCATGGCGACGGCACGCAGCAGATCTTCTACCGCCGCTCGGATGTGCTGACGATCTCGGTCCATGCCGACCCGGTGAACTATTATCCCTTCTTCACCGGGTATGCGGACGAGCGCGGCAACGGTGCGGGCGAGGGCTTCAATATCAACCTGCCGCTCGCCCATGGCGCGGGCGGCGCCGAAATGGAAGCCGCCGTCGATCGTGCCGGCAAGGCCATCCGTGACTTCGGCGCCGAGGCGCTGGTCATCGCGCTCGGCTATGACGCGCACAAGGACGACCCGATCGGTGTGCTCAAGCTCGAGGCTTGCGATTTCGGAACGATCGGGCGGCAGGTGAAGGCCATGGGATTGCCGACCCTGGTGGTGCAGGAAGGGGGCTATGCGATCGAGGCGATCGGCGGCTGCCTCGACGGCTTCCTGACCGGCTTTGGCGCCTGAAGACGGCGCCCTCGTGATGTCCGGCCCTGGGCCGGGCATCACGCCTTGAAGCCACAATCGATCAACGAGGGCGCGGAGGCCGGGGCAAGCCCGGCCTCCGCGCCAGGCGAAGTTCAGATCACTGCCTCGATCAGGAACGGTCCCTTCCGGGACAATGCGCCCTGGAACAGCTTGGTGAATTCCTCGGCGGTGGTCGCGCGGCCCGCTTCGACGCCCATGCCGCGCGCCATCGAGACCCAGTCGAGCGCCGGCTCGTCGAGATTGAGCATCAGCTTGGCGTTGCGGCCGAAATCATTGACACCGACGGCGCGCATCTCGCCATGCAGGATCTGGTAGGTCCGGTTGGCAAAGACCACCGTGACGACGTCGAGATTCTCGCGCGCCTGTGTCCACAGGCCCTGAACCGTATACATGCCGGAGCCATCGGCCTGCATGCCGATGACCTTGCGGTCCGGGCAGGCCACCGCTGCGCCGATCGCGAGTGGAATGCCCTCGCCAATCGCGCCGCCGGTGAGCTGGATATAGTCGTGCTGCGGGGCGTTGTGGCATTGCTGGTAGAAGACGCGGCCCGATGAGACCGACTCGTCGCAGATGATGCTGTTCTCGGGCAGCAGCGTCGCCACGATCGTGCAGACCTTGTCGGCGTCGAGCGCGCCGGTCGGCAGGGCAGCAACCTCCTTGCGAGGCTCCGCGACATAGAGCGGTTGGCTCTGGCGCGCGCCAAGCTCATCGGCCAGCGCCTCGATCGCGAGCGGCAGGTCGTCGCCGATCTCGGCCAGCGTCACCACCGCGCAGCTGTCCTGGATCAGGCGGCCGGGCTTGCCCGGATAGGCAAAGAAGCCGACCGGCACCTTGGCGCCGACCAGAACCAAAAGGTCGATATCCTTGAGCGCCTCGAGCGCGATATCGACCGGGTAGGGCACTTTCGGCAGGGCGACACGGCCGACGCCGCGCTCGATGCGGCCATTCGACATCTGGCCGAAAACGCGCGCGCCGGTGACGGCGCAGATCCGCGCCGCCATCGCCATCGGGCCTTCGCGCAAAGCCATATTGGTCATCATCAGGGCGGCACGCTTGCCGTGCTTGCGAAGGGCGGCTGCGGCCTCCTTCACGGCGGTCATATCGACCGATTTCAGCTTGGGCACCGCGACCGGCGCAAGCTTGGCCGGCGCGACGCTGCCCCAGGCGCAATCCGCCGGAAGGATCACGGTGGTTACGCCCGGCAGCGACATGGCGGCGGCATAGGATTCGCCGATCGCCGGGCCGACATCCTCGGGCGTCGTGATCCGACGGACGAAATGGGACATCGGCTGGGCCAGGCTTTCGATATCGCTGGTCAGTGGCGCGTCATGGACGAGATGATAGGTCGCGTGATCGCCGACCACATTGATCATCGGAGTCCAGGCCCGCCTTGCATTGTGCATGTTGGCAAGGGCGTTCGCCATGCCGGGGCCGCAATGAAGCAGCGTCGCCGCCGGCTTGTCGGCCATGCGGGCGTAGCCGTCGGCCGCACCGGTCACCACACCCTCGAACAAGCCGAGTACGCAGCGCATCTCCGGCTTGCGGTCGAGCGCCGCGACGAAATGCATTTCGGAGGTGCCGGGATTGGCAAAGCAGACATCCACGTCATTGACGAGGAGGGTATCGCAAAGGCGGTCGGCGCCGTTCATTCTGGAAGGACCTCTTGGGAGATGCGCGGCGCGCAGGACCCTGCGAAGGGAACGGAACCCTCGTCCGGTGTCAAACAAGAGAAATTTATCACCTTCGTTCAGGAAACTGATCGCCGCCTTGACGGTTTTGCATATGCATTTAACCTGCCTTGGAATGAAGGTTGCATCCCGCTTCGGATGAGGCGATGGGCTTTAAGTCTCACGGGCGCGAACGACATCAACCAGGGGAAGGGTTTCGACATGACAGGTTTGAAGCGTATCGGAGCCGCGGCCGGACTTGGCTTCGCGGCGCTGCTGGCTGCCACGGGCGCACAGGCGCAGACCAAGGTTTCGATCGGCATTTCCGGCTGGACCGGTTTCGCGCCCCTGGTGCTGGCCAAGGAGGCCGGCATCTTCGCCAAGAATGGCCTCGATGTGTCAATCAAGAAGATCCCGCAGAAGGACCGTCACCTTGCCATCGCCTCCGGCGATATCCAGTGCGCCGCCACGACTGTCGAGACCTGGATCGTCTGGGACGCCGCCGGGATCAAGACCAAGCAGCTCTTCCAGCTCGACAAGAGCTATGGCGCCGACGGCATGGCGGTGCGTAGCGCGACCGGCTCGATCAAGGATCTGAAGGGCAAGACGGTTGCTGCCTCTGCGCCCGGCACGTCGCCCTATTTCGCGCTCGCCTGGTTCCTCAAGGAGAACGGCATGTCGGTCAAGGACGTGACCGTGGTCAACATGGAGCCCGGCCCGGCGGCCCAGGCCTTCATCGCCGGCCAGAATGATGCGGCCATGACCTATGAGCCCTATCTCTCTGCCGTGCGCGACAAGCCGGATGCCGGCAAGATCATCGCGACCACGCTCGATTATCCGATGGTGATGGACACCTTCGGCTGCACGCCGGCCTTCATCGCGGGCAACGAGGCTGCCGTGAAGGGGCTGACCAAGAGCTATTTCGAGGCGCTCGAACTGATCAAGGCCGATCAGGCCAAGGCCTATGGCATCATGGGCGCCGACGTGAAGCAGTCCGGTGAGCAGTTCGGCAAATCCGCCGGCTTCCTGCGCTGGTCGGATGCCGAGGGCAACAAGAAGTTCTTCTCCGGGGAATGGCAGGCCTTCACCACCAAGGCGGCCGACCTGCTGCTCGAGATCGGCCTGATCAAGTCGAAGCCCGATATCACCACGCTGGTCGATACGCGCTTCGTTTCGGGCGGTGCGATGTGACGATCCTGCCGGACGTGCTTGCGCCACGTCTGGGAATCGTCTTCTGCGGCACTCAGGCCGGGCGCGCCTCAGCCTTGCGGCGCGCCTATTACGCCGGACCGGGGAACAAGTTCTGGCGGGTGCTTCACACCATCGGCCTTCTTCCCCGGCAATTCAGGCCTGAGGATTTTCCTCACTTGCTCGACTATGGGTTTGGTCTCACCGACGTCGCGAAAGCGACCTCCGGGCCGGATGCCGCGCTCGTTCGTGCTCATTTCGATGTTGAAGGATTCTTGATGAAGATGCGTGCGACGGCTCCGGCCTTCATCGCCTTCAACGGCAAGCGGGCGGCCGAGGCCGTGCTGGGTCAATCCAGTGCTGCCATCGGCTATGGCCGCCAGCTGGTTGATGTCGCGGGTTGCGCGACTTTCGTGCTGCCATCGACCTCCGGCGCGGCCTCGGGCTTCTGGTCGGTCGAACCCTGGCAGGAACTGGCCTCGGCCTGGCGTTMGCGGGCGATTTGACGATGAAGCCGCTTCAGCCCGTTTCCGTCCCGTCCCGCGTCGCGCTGGGGCTCGGCTTCTTCGTACTCTTCGTTGCGCTCTGGTCGGTCGCGACCTTCGGCGGCTATGTCCAGCGCCTCTTCCTGGCCGATCCGCTGACCATGGTCGGCGAGGGCTACAAGCTGCTCGTCGAATACGGCTTCGCGTTCGATATCGGCATGACGATCTGGCGTGTCCTCGGCGGCTTCATCCTCGCGGTCATCGTCGCGCTGCCGCTCGGCATCCTGATGGGCGCCTACAAGCCGATCGAGGCCTTCTTCGAGCCCTTCGTCTCCTTCGCGCGCTACCTGCCGGCCTCGGCCTTCATCCCGCTGCTGATCCTCTGGGCCGGCATCGGCGAGACGCAGAAGCTGCTCGTCATCTTCATCGGCTCGGTCTTCCAGATCATCCTGATGATCGCCGTCGCGGTGGGCTCGATCCGGCGCGATCTCGTCGATGCCGCCTATACGCTGGGCGCCAGCGACCGTTCCGTGGTGATGCGCGTGCTGCTGCCCAATGCTGCGCCCGAGATCGCCGAGATCCTGCGCATGGTGCTGGGCTGGGCCTGGACCTATGTCATCGTCGCCGAGCTGATCGGTTCCTCCTCCGGCATCGGCCACATGATCACCGACAGCCAGGCGCTGCTGAACACCGGGCAGATCATCTTCGGCATCATCGTCATCGGCCTGATCGGGCTGATCTCGGATTTCCTGTTCAAGGCGGTCAATCAGCGCCTGTTCCCCTGGGCCGCGAAATGAGCAAGCTCATCATCGACAATGTCGGAAAATCCTTCCCCGCGCGTCACGGTGGGCAGGCGACACGGGCGCTGATGCCGACGTCCCTCAGCGTCTCCGACAACGACTTCATCACCATTCTCGGCCCCTCCGGCTGCGGCAAGTCGACCTTGCTGCGCATGATCGGCGGGCTGGAGACGCCGACGGAAGGGCGCATCCTGCTCGATGGCGAGACGGTGACAGGGCCCGGTGCGGATCGCGGTTTCGTCTTTCAGAGCTATACCCTCTTTCCCTGGCTGACCGTGGCGCAGAACATCGCCTTCGGCCTGCGCGAGAAKGGCGTGCCGGAGGCGGAGCGGCTGCGGATCGCCGTCGACTGKGCCGGACGCATCGGTCTCAAGGGCTTCGAGAACCATTTCCCCAAGCAGCTGTCGGGCGGCATGCAGCAGCGCACCGCGATCGCGCGTGCCCTCGCCAATGATCCAAAGATCCTGTTGCTGGACGAGCCCTTCGGCGCGCTCGACAACCAGACACGCGCCCTGATGCAGGAAATGCTGCTCGGCATCTGGGAGCGTGAGCAGAAGACCGTGCTCTTCGTCACCCATGACGTCGAGGAGGCGATCTTCATGGCCTCGCGCGTCGTGGTGATCAGCGCCCGGCCGGGACGCGTCAAGGCGGACATCCCGGTCGACCTCCCGCATCCGCGGCCCTACACGATCAAGACGAGCCCGGAATTCGTCGCGCTCAAGGAGCGGCTGGTCGAGGAGATCCGGGCAGAGGTGATGGCGAGCGCGGCTTAGCCCGCGATCTTGTGCAGCGGAGCTCCGGCGATCGGTCGCCCTGTCTTGGTCAGGAGCGTGCAGATCCTGCAACTCTGAGTTTCCGGGGATCTCCTTCAGGTAGAATTTCGGGCTGCTTGAAGGTCACGCCGTTCGGCGTCGGGATCGGCGTCTGTGTCACCACATATTGCGGCTGGCCCTTGAAGTTCGGATCTCCGGGTGGAGGCGTCAGGAGCTGGAGCCGCAGCAGCATCCTCATGGGTGGCGTTATGGCAATGGGTCACATAGGCCCCGCCGAACTCCCCGAACCGCACCTGGAATTTCACCTTGCCCGAGGGCCGCAGGCGCCAGACATCCTTGCGTACAAGGCGCTCCGTTGCGGGAATGGCAGCTCCGCCGCGGTCGATGGTGACGCCTTCCTCGAAATGAAGGTGAATCGGGTGGTCCCAGCCGCCCCCGCCATTGACGAGGGTCCAGTGCTCCACCTCGCCCGGCTTGGGGACCAGGAGGGAGATGCGGTTGGCGTTGAGCGAGTGCGCTGCTTGGCCGTTGACTTTGATGGTCCAGGGAAAGGAATCGGCATTGCCGCAATCGGGGATGCATTGCCCGTCAGCAGTATTGCGAGAATCTCCACCCCCTGACCTGCCGAATTCAAGGGTCCGCTCACGCACTGGCGCGACGATCGGGATTTGACTGGTCAGGGTCTTGGCGCCGGACCGCCACTCGGGATCGGTGAAATTGACGCTGCGATCCTTGTCGAGCGGATTGCTGGCATTGTAGATCTTGCCGGGATTGTCGACGCTTTGCAGCGAATTCACGACCCGGAACTCAAGGAAGGGGCCGACACAAGGATCGTCACCGCCAGCCTTGAGTGCCCTGTCGATCGAGACGGCGCCGTCTGGCCGGCGCCCGTCGGTCTGCTGCAACAGGTTCACCAGATAGATGCTGTCGCCTGGCGCAAAGGCGGAAAAATCGACAACGATGTCGTAGCGCTCCGCAACGCCCTGCTCGTCCAGCTCGGTCAGGGCGATCGGACTGACAACCAGATTTCCGTCATTGGCGATGAAGTAGAACGGAACTTTGGTGGCTTGCGAGAAGCGAGCACTCTTGTTGACCCCGAGTGCCAGTTTGATGAAGCGCGCGACGGAGACGTTCAGGAGGCGGAAGCGGTAACGTCGCGGCAGCACCTCGAAATACGGATAATAGGTGCCGTTGACCAACAGGATGTCACCCAGGAAGCCATCGGTGTCGAAGATGTCGAACCGGGGCTGCCCATTGGCGTCGAAGGCCGGGTTCGAGATCGCGAGGTTGATGTCGAAATCGACATTGCCCCATTTGAGCTGCGAGCCGCTCGGCAGCCGCAGGTTGATGCCGTCATCGAGATCTTCGCGGCCTCGATCAGGGCCGCTGTAGATGTTGAAGACAGCGAACATGCCCTTGTAGACGTTCTGCGCCGTGAAGAAGAAGCGATGGTCGTGGAACCAGAGGCTGCCCTGGATCTCCCGGAAATCGCCCGGGACCTGAACCAGGCCGTTGCCATCGTCGGGTCCCGAGGCCTTGCGCGCAAAGTCGCGGTCGCTGGTCGGCCAGACGCTCGGCAAATCGCGCCGCGCCATGGCCATTGCCCAGTGATAGTCATAGAAAGTCCCGGGGAAATTGAACGCGTTGCAGGCACCGTCGCTCTCGGCGCCGTTATGCGAATTGTGAAGGTGAACCGAGCTTTCGTTGCGCCCGAATCCGCCATTGATGGCCCGGTCGACCGGCAGGTCGTTGTAGATTCGCGTGAGGATCGGTTCGCCGTAGCGGGCCTTGATCAGAACGGGCCTCGCCAACCCCGTGCGCAGGCCGGCGGCATTCCCCGTCTGCCCAGGCTGCCGGGGGCCGAAGGACCAGACGGAGTTCGCGTTCTGGTCCGGCAGCCCTTGGCCGAATTTGCTGCCCGGTCGGACCTGTCCGACCGACAGCAGATAGCCCACCTTCGGGTAAAGCTCCTCCCAGCGCTGATGCGCGAAGAACTCGCCGGGCGGCCGCCCCTCGAACGGCCCGACACCGGTCACCGGATTGCGGAAGACCGCACCGCCGGAATTGGTGAAGTCGGTGTGATAGGAAAAGCTCCTGGCGGCCAGTTCCGTACCGCCCCCACCCGTCTGCCAGGCCGCATCGCCATTCGGCAGGCGCAGCAGCGGGACCGGCCTCTGAAGCTCGGCCCGCGGCATCGGCGTCTGGAACTTGACTGCGCCGAAAGTCGGGCTGCGCGGCACGCTGTCGGCATAGGCGCTACCGACGAACCGGCCGAGCCCGTTCCTCGCKATCAGAAGCCCGCCGGTCGCGAAATATCCCCAGCGCAGCAGATCGCGTTTGGTGATCTGCCCCAAGGCGAGGGCTCTGACGATCTCGAGCCGGTTTTCCAGAGCGCGCTCAGCTTCCTTCAACAGGACGCCGGTGGTCTCGCGCGGAAGATACATGTCCGCCTCCCCGCATCTGGCCAATGGGTGCGAGCCGCCTCAACAATTATACCCATGAGGCCGGACTGCGGGGAGAGACCATGGTCGGACAAATCGACAAACCAAAGTCCGCGACCTTGGTCGCACTCAGCCGTACCATCGGCCGCTGGCGTTCTGAAAGACCGAGCTGCTGGTACGGGGCGTAACGGCAGGGGCAGGGCCATCGCTGGAACGGAAGGCGCCTGCCTGCGAAGGCTCATTGACATGCCGGTCGCTACGATGGTTTCTTCTCCAAAATTGGCCTGACCACATGGCCAAATTGACCTCGGTACTGCCGAGGCAGGGGATGGACCGGGGAGTGACACGTGCCGCTCGAAGCCGTCGAGTCGCCGCGCCTTTATCGTCAGATCGCCGATCAGCTGCGTCATCTCATTGACCGGCAGGAGTTTCCCGTTGGCGCACGCCTGCCACCTGAGCGGGAACTCGCGGAAAAGCTCGGCGTCTCTCGTCCTTCAGTGCGCGAGGCCTTGATCGCGCTCGAGGTCGAGGGGCGGGTGCGTATCCGCATGGGCTCCGGCGTCTACGTGATCGATCCGCCACGTCCGGTTCCCAGCGCCATCCTTGTCTCCGATGATGCGCCCGAGGGGCCTTTCGAGGTCCTGAAGGCCCGCGAGCTGGTGGAGAGCGCGATCTGCGCCGAGGCGGGAGGGCAGGCAACGGGCGAGGATCTCGCGCGCCTCGAGGAAATCCTGTGCGGAATGGAGGCTCCCGGATTGCCGAGCGACGAACTCGTCGCGCTCGACCGCGCCTTCCATGTCGCGATCGCCGGAATCCTGGGGAACTCCGTTCTGGCGCGCTTTGTTGGCACCTTGTTCGATCAGCGCATCAATCCGTATTTCCAGCAACTCGCGAGCTACTTCGAGAACGAGACATCCTGGCGCACCGCCGTCGCCGAGCACCGGGTTATCCGTGATGCGCTGGCCGCTGGATCGGGAGAGGCCGCCAGCACCGCGATGCGCCGGCACCTGCGCTGCTCGCAGGAGCGTTTTTCGCAGAGTTTCGGTGAAGGGGTTTCAAGCGGGCAGGAGAGCGTCAACTCCTGCCCGGCCAGCAAGAATTGACGCCAAGCAACGATCTTCGAGTCCATGGGAGGACACCTGATGAAGAGCTATCTGACACTGGCTGCAGCCTTTGCCGCCGGCCTCGTTCTTGCCGGGGCGCCGGCCCAGGCCCAGACCAAGCTGAAATGGGCGCATGTCTACGAGACATCCGAGCCGTTCCACACCGAGTCGGTCTGGGCTGCGGACGAGATCAAGAAGCGCACCAACGGCAAATACGAGATCACGGTCTACCCGGCCTCGCAACTCGGCAAGGAAACCGACATCAACCAGGGCCTGACGCTGGGCACCGTCGACATGATCATCTCGGGCTCGAGCTTCGCGGCCCGCGCCTATCCGCCGATCGGCGTGACCTATTATCCCTTCATCTTCCGCGGCCCGGACCACCTCCTCGCCTACGTGAAGAGCGACGTCTTCAAGGAGATGGCGAAGGGCTATCAGGAGAAGAGCKGGCACCAGATCCTGGCCGTCACCTATTACGGCACGCGCCACACCACCGCGAACAAGCCGATCAAGACCTGCGCGGACATGAAGGGGCTGAAGATCCGCGTGCCGGACGTGCCGGCCTATCTCGCCATGCCACGCGCCTGCGGCGCCAATACGACGCCGATCGCCTTCGCCGAGGTCTATCTCGCGCTCCAGAACGGTACGGTCGAGGCGCAGGAGAATCCGCTCAACACGATCGAGGCGAAGAAGTTCTACGAGGTGCAGAAGCACATCGTCCTGACCGGACATATCGTCGACCACCTCAACACGGTCGTCTCCAAGCAGCTCTGGGACAAGCTCTCGCCAGAAGACCGCAAGATCTTCACCGACGTCGCGCAGGAGGCTGCCGAGCGTGCGACCAAGAAGATCCAGTCCGACGAGGTCAAGCTCGTGCAGGTCTTCAAGGACAAGGGCCTGTCGGTCACCGAGATCGACAAGGCCGACTTCCTCGCTGCCGTACAGAAGAATGTCAGCTTCGAGCAGTTCGGCTACCGCAAGGCCGACTGGGAACGCATCCAGGCGATCAAGTGATCTGATCCGTCGCATCGGGCCGGTCTTTGACCGGCCCTTTTTTGTCCTCACGCCGAGCCGAGGCCGTCGATGTCGAGCGAGACCCCGCAGGAGATCCACATCCCCGTCACCAGCGAGGAAATCGCGCATGTCTTCGACGAGGCGCCACCGCCTGCCGATCTGAGCGGCTATGGCGTCGAGGACTGGGTGACGCTCGCCGCCTTCTGGCTGATGGTCGGTTGCGTCGTGCTGCAGTTCTTCACGCGCTATGTCCTGAACGATTCCTACGCCTGGACGGAAGAGATCGCGATCTACGCGCTGATCGTCGTCGTCTTCCTCGGCGCCTCGATGTGCGTGCGGGCCTCGCGCCACATCCAGGTCGATTTCATCTACCGCTACCTGTCGCCCGGCATGGGGCGGATCCTGTCGACGGGCGTCGATCTCTTGCGGATCGTCTTCTTCGGCTACGCCACCTGGCTCATGTACAAATATGCGTCGCTCATCCCCGATGAGATGATGACGACGATCCAGTTTCCGAAGTCGATCGTCTTCAATGCCGTCGTCATTGCCTTCGCTCTGATGACGCTGCGCTCGATCCAGGTCGCCTGGCAGAATGCACGACGCGGCTATTCCGTGCTGGAACGGCCTTCGGCCTTCGACGGCTCGGAGGCCTGAGGCATGCTCATCCTGCTCGGAACCTTCCTCGGCCTGATGATCCTCGGCGTGCCGGTGGCCATCTCCATGGCCGTCGCCTCTCTCGCCTTCATCGTCATTTCCGGCACTGTGCCCGATGTCATCATGGCGCAGCGGATGATCGCCGGCGTCGAGAGTTTCCCGCTGCTGGCGGTGCCGTTCTTCATCCTTGCCGGCAATCTGATGAACATCGCCGGCGTCACCGGTCGCATCTATGCCTTCGCGGTCGCGCTTGTCGGTTGGATGCGCGGCGGCCTAGCCCAGGTCAACATCATCGGCTCGGTGATCTTCTCGGGCATGTCGGGCACGGCGATCGCGGATGCCGCGGGCATCGGCACGATCGAGATCAAGGCCATGAAGGACCATGGCTATCCCATGGATGTTGCCGTCGGCGTGACGGCGGCCTCGGCGACGCTCGGGCCGATCATTCCGCCTTCACTGCCCTTCGTCATCTACGGCATGATGTCGAACACCTCGATCGGTGCACTTTTCCTTGGCGGTGTCATTCCCGGCGTGGTGATGACGCTGTTCATGATGGGCACGGTCGCCGTCTTCGCCCGCATGCGCGGCTGGGGCTCCGACGCCAAATTCTCGCTGCGCCAGATCGGCTCGGCCGGGATCGAGGTTCTGGTCGTGCTTGGCTTCCCGGTCCTGGCTTATCTGCTCGTCTGGGCAGGCCTGTCGGAGAATGTCGCGATCGGGCTCGCGCTCGTCGCCCTGCTGGCGCTCGACTACTATTTCGACTTCTCGGCGGTGATGGCACTGATGACGCCGGTCATCCTGATCGGCGGCATGACGCTGGGCTGGTTCACGCCGACGGAGGCCGCCGCTGCGGCGGTGATCTGGTCGCTCTTCCTCGGCCTTGTCCGCTATCGCTCGATGACGCTGCGCACACTGACCAAGGCGACCTTCGACACGATCGAGACGACCGCTTCCGTCCTCTTCATCGTCACAGCCGCCTCGATCTTCGCCTGGCTGCTGACGGTCTCGAGCACGGCGCAGATCCTGTCCGACCTGATCCTCGGGCTGACCCAGAACAAATGGGTCTTCCTGATCCTGGTCAATCTGCTGCTGCTCTTCATCGGCTGCTTCCTCGACACCATTGCGGCGATCACCATCGTGGTGCCGATCCTGCTGCCGATCGCCCTCAAGCTCGGCGTCGACCCGATCCATTTCGGGTTGATCATGACGCTGAACCTGATGATCGGCCTGCTGCATCCGCCGCTCGGCATGGTGCTCTTCGTGCTTTCGCGGGTGGCGAAACTCTCGGTCGAGCAGACCACCATGGCGATCCTGCCCTGGCTGGTGCCGCTCTTCCTGGCGCTCTTCGCCATCACCTTCATTCCCGAGTTGACGCTGTGGCTGCCGCGAACGATGGGGATGTTGCGGTAATATTCGGCGGCGGAGCCGAGCCTCCGCCGCCATGCACTGAAGTCAGGCCCCTGTTGCACTCCCAGGTTGAAGGTGTTGCACTGAAGGGGCTCCATTGCCATTTTTTTGGCGAAGGGGAGTTCGCTGACGGAGTGACGTCCTTGCGCGCGCTCATTGAATCGATGTTGTCTCGGCTGGTGGGGAAATCCCGGCTCGATGTTGTCTTCGCCGACGGATCCCAGCGCTCCGTCGGCGCCGGGAGAAGTCCTGGGCCGACGATGCGTATTCTCGACCGGCCGACCGAGTTGAAACTGGCGCTGAATCCAGAGCTTGCTCTTGGCGAGGCGGTGATGGACGGGCGTGTCGTCGTCGAGCGTGGCAGTCTCTACGACCTTCTCGACATTCTGATCGCCGGCGCATCGCGACAGGAACTGACCGCGTGGACGCGACCTCTCACGCAATTCCGCACGGCGATCAGGCGCATCACCCAGAACAACAATCTGGCTTGGGCGAGACGCAACGTCGCCCATCACTATGACCTCAGGACCGAGTTCTTCCGGCTCTTCCTCGACGAAGACCTGCAGTATTCCTGCGCCTACTTTCCGAGCCCGGACATTTCGCTCGTGGACGCACAGGCGGCCAAGAAGCACCACATCATCGCCAAGCTGGCGATCGAGCCGGGCCAGCGCGTCCTCGATATCGGGTCGGGCTGGGGCGGTCTGGGCTTGAGCATCGCGCGCGAGACCGGTGCCTCGGTGAAGGGCATCACCCTCTCGCGGGAGCAGCTTTCCGTCGCGCAGGAGCGGGCTGCCGCCGAGGGGCTGCCGGTCGATTTCCAGTTCCAGGATTACCGCATGCTAGCGGAACCCTTCGACCGCATCGTCTCGGTCGGTATGTTCGAGCATGTCGGCGTGGGCTATTACCGTGCCTATTTTCGCAAGATTACGGAGCTGCTCACGGATAACGGTGCTGCGCTCATTCACACGATCGGTCGCACCACGCCCCCAGGTGCGACGAACCCTTTCATCGCCAAATACATCTTCCCCGGCGGCTACATTCCCGCCATGTCGGAAATCACGGCGGCAATCGAACGCGAGGGCCTGATCATCACTGATGTCGAGGTGCTGCGCCTTCACTATGCCGAGACGCTGAAGGCCTGGCGCGAGCGATTCCTCGCTCGGCGCAAGGAGGCGGTGGACATGTATGACGAGCGCTTCGCGCGGATGTGGGAGTTCTATCTGGCGGCTTCGGAAGCGAGTTTCCGCCACGATGGCCTTGTCGTCTTCCAGCTCCAGCTCGCTAAGCGGCTCGACACCTTGCCGATGACGCGCAGTTACATGGAGGCATGATCGGAGCGTCGGCCGCGCGTCAGATCTGCGGAGCGGCCGACAGCACGATCGCGAAGATCTCGCCGGAGTCGTGAGGATTCGTCAGGACGACGCCTTCGACCGATTCCAGCAGGGCACTGTCCCCGGTGGCTAGGATTTCCCGGTGCGGGGGCCGCGCTATCGTCCAGCCATCGGAGCGAGCGACCAGGACCACGAGTTCTCCCGTCTGGTCGAGCTGGAACGGGCCAGTGCCACTGAAGCGCGTTACCTTGTGCAGCCAGCGACCGCGGCGGGTCATCACGTTGAGGTCGTCGATCGGCCCGTCCACCAATTGCCCCTCGACCGGCCTGTCGGCCGCGAACGGATAGGGCTCGGTGGACCGCTCGAGGCGTTTGCTTTCGCCCTCGCCGAAGGCGAGGACGATTCCCCGGCCCGTCAGCACCGACAAGGTCCTGTCGATGCCGGGAAAAACGGAGAAGGGGCCGTCCGACCCGACATGGGCCATGGAGATCCGCCAGTCGAAGCCGTCCAACGAGGCGCCGGGCGGATGCGCTGCGATCTCCGTCGTGGTGCCGCCGCCGTTCTTCCACGGCATGGTGCGGCACGCGCTGGCGCGGATGATGCGCATGATCAGCCGAGAATGCCCGGCAGCTTCAGGCCCTTTGCCTTGGCGCAGTCGATCGCGATCTCGTAGCCGGCATCGGCATGACGCATCACGCCGGTCGCCGGGTCATTCCAAAGGACGCGCTCCAGCCGCTTTGCCGCCTCCGGGGTGCCGTCGGCGACGATGACGACGCCCGAATGCTGCGAATAGCCCATGCCGACGCCGCCACCATGGTGAAGCGAGACCCAGGTCGCGCCGCCGGCAGTGTTGAGCAGCGCGTTCAGCAGTGGCCAATCGGAGACGGCGTCCGAACCGTCCTTCATCGCTTCCGTCTCGCGGTTCGGCGAAGCGACCGAACCCGAATCGAGGTGGTCGCGGCCGATCACCACCGGCGCCTTGAGCTCGCCCTTGGCCACCATCTCGTTGAAGGCCAGGCCGAGCCGGTGCCGGTCGCCGAGGCCGACCCAGCAGATCCGTGCCGGCAGGCCCTGGAACTTGATGCGCTCGCGCGCCATGTCGAGCCAGTTATGCAGATGGTGATCGTCCGGCATCAGCTCCTTCACGCGCTGGTCCGTGCGATAGATGTCCTCCGGATCGCCTGAGAGCGCAGCCCAGCGGAACGGGCCCACGCCGCGGCAGAACAGCGGGCGAATATAGGCCGGAACGAAGCCGGGGAAATCGAAGGCGTTGTCGACACCCATATCCTTCGCCATCTGGCGGATATTATTGCCGTAATCGAGCGTCGGCACGCCCATCTGCTGGAAATCCAGCATGGCGCGGACATGCACGGCCATCGATTTCTTGGCGGCCTCGATCGTACCGGCAGGATCGCGCTCCTTGCGCTCTTCCCACTGCTCGAGCGTCCAGCCGGCCGGCAGATAGCCGTTCAGAGGGTCATGGGCCGAGGTCTGGTCGGTGACGACATCCGGGCGGATGCCGCGCCTGACCATGTCGGGGAAGACTTCCGCCGCATTGCCGAGCACACCGACCGAGACGGCCTTGCCGGCCGCATGGGCGCGCTTGATGATCTCCAGCGCCTCGTCGACACTGTCGGCCTTCTCGTCGAGATAGCCGGTGCGCAGCCGGAACTCGATGCTGGAGGGCTTGCACTCGATGGCGATCATCGAGGCCCCGGCCATCGTCGCGGCGAGCGGCTGGGCCCCACCCATGCCGCCGAGACCGCCGGTCAGGATCCACTTGCCCTTGAGGCTGCCGCCATAATGCTGGCGGCCGACCTCGACGAAGGTTTCGTAAGTGCCCTGAACGATGCCCTGCGTGCCGATATAGATCCAGGACCCCGCGGTCATCTGGCCGTACATCATCAGCCCCGCCTTATCGAGCTCGTGAAAATGCTCCCAGTTCGCGTAGGCCGGCACGAGGTTCGAATTGGCGATCAGCACGCGCGGTGCATCCGCATGGGTGCGGAACACGCCGACGGGCTTGCCGGACTGCACCAGCAGCGTTTCGTCGGCCTCGAGCGAGCGCAGCGCGCCGACGATCCGGTCGAAATCTTCCCAGGTCCGGGCAGCGCGGCCGATGCCGCCATAGACCACGAGCTCGCCCGGCTTCTCGGCGACGTCGGGGTCGAGATTGTTCATCAGCATGCGCAGCGGCGCTTCGGTCAGCCAGCTCTTGGCGGAGAGCTCGCTGCCCCTGGGGCTGCGGATGACGCGGCTATTGTCGATGCGGGTCATGAATGGCTCCGTTCAAACCGTGATCGGGACATGCGGAATGCGTTGTTTCCGCCCGATCAGGGTCAGGGTTTCAGCTTTCTGGCCGCTTCGAGCGCGGCTTCGATGATGGCGGAGAGGGCGGTTTGCAGTTGGGCGGCCCTAGGCGTGTCGAAGCGCCAGGGCGGCGTCTCCTCGGTGAGATAGCCGCTCAGCGAGATTTCCATCTGGATCGCGTGCACATCCCGCGCCGGCTGGCCGTAATGCCGGGTGATCCAGCCGCCCTTGAAGCGGCCATTGCTGACATGGCTGAAGCCCGAGCCGGCAAGCGCTGCATCGGCCGCGTGCTGGACCGAAGGTGCGCAGCTCGCACCGGAATTGGTGCCGAGATTGAGCAGCGGCAGCGTGCCCGGGAACAGGCGTGGAATGACCGACTTGATGGAGTGGCAGTCCCAGAGCAGACAGAAACCATGCGCGGCCTTGGCCCGTTCGATCTCGGCTGCGAGTGCGTCGTGATAGGGCTGGAAATAGGCGGCGCGACGGCGCGCGATCTCGGCCTCGTCGGGCGCCTTTGCCCAGATCGGCTCGCCGTCGAAGGTCGTGGTCGGCACGAGTTCCGTCGTCGCCTGTCCGGGGTAGAGCGATACGCCGGACGGATCGCGGTTGAGGTCGATGACATAGCGCGACAGCCCGGCCTCGACGATCGTCGGTGCGAAGCGCTCGGCAAACGCATAGAGCTGGCGCATATGCCAGTCGGTGTCGGGCACGGAACGACCCGTCTCGTTCAGCGCCACCTTCACCTCCTCCGGCAAGCCAGTGCCGGGATGCGGCATCGACAGGACCAGCGGACCGGCGCCTTGCGTGACGTTGACGATCTCGGAAGGGTTCATGCTCATCACGCCGAGAACTCCGCGAAGCTGTCGAGCCCGGCGGCATCGCTGATCGCGCCGCTGAGCACCAGCTCTGTCGCCGCCGCAAGGTCGGGGGCAAGGTAGCGGTCCGCGTCGAGCGGCGCGATACGCTGCCGGACCAGGGCCAGAACCGGCTCCAGCCGCGGGCTCGTCTTCATCGGGCGATGATGCTCGATCGCTTCCGCCGCGGCCATCAGCTCGACGCCGATGATGCTGGCCGTGTTCCGGGCCATGTCGAGCAGGCGATAGGCGCCATGCGTCGCCATCGAGACATGGTCTTCCTGATTGGCAGAGGTCGGGATCGTGTCGACCGAGGCGGGATAGGCCTTCTGCTTGTTCTCCGATGCCAGCGCGGCTGCCGTGACCTGCGCAATCATGAAGCCGGAGTTCAGCCCGGCATCGCGGGCCAGGAAGGGAGGCAGGCCGCTCATCACGGGGTCAACCAGCAGCGCCATGCGCCGCTCGGACAGGTTGCCGATCTCGCACAGCCCCATGGCGAGGATGTCGGCGGCGAAGGCGACGGGCTCCGCGTGGAAGTTGCCGCCCGAGACGATTTCGCCCGGCCCCAGCACCAGCGGGTTGTCGGTGACCGCGTTGGCCTCGATCGCAAGCGTTGCGGCGGCATTGGCGAGGAGGTCGCGCACGGCCCCCATCACCTGCGGCTGGCAGCGCAGGGAGTAAGGATCCTGGACCTTGGTATCGCCGAAGCGATGGCTGTCGCGGATTTCGCTCTTCGCGATCAGCGCGAGCAATGTTTGCGCGACCCGGATCTGGCCGGGCTGGCCGCGCAGCGCCTGGATGCGAGGGTCGAACGGCGTGTCGGAGCCCTTCAGCGCATCCACGGAGAGTGCGCCAGTGACCAGCGCCGCATCGAAGACGCGGGCGATGTCGCTGAGCGCCGTCAGCGCGATCGCGGTCGAGACCTGCGTGCCGTTGATCAGCGCAAGACCCTCCTTGGCCCCAAGTTCGAGCGGCTTCTGGCCGATCCGGGCCAGGGCATCCCCTGCGGGAAGCGTCTCGCCCTTCAGCCTGATCTCGCCGACGCCCATCAGCGCCGCGGTGAGATGGGCAAGCGGCGCAAGATCGCCGGACGCGCCGACCGAGCCCTTGGCGGGAACGACCGGAAGCGCCTCGGAGGCGAGCGCGCCGACCAGCGCCTCGACCACGACGGGGCGTACGCCGGAGGCCCCGCGCGCCAGGCTCGCGGCCTTCATGGCGAGGATCAGGCGCACGATCCGGTCCGGCAGGGCAGGGCCAGTGCCGACGGCATGGGAGAGGATCAGGTTGCGCTGCAGGGTTGCCAGGTCGGCATCGGCGATGCGCACGCTGGCGAGCTTGCCGAAGCCGGTATTGACGCCATAGGTCACGGTTCCGGCGGCGACGATATCGTCGACGATCGCTTGGGCGGAGGCGATCGCTGCCCCGCTTGCGCCATCCAGCTTGGCTGCGGTGCCGTCAATCACGGCGCGCCATTGCTTCAGGGCGGCCTCGCCCGGCTTCAGGGAGAATGTTGCGGTCATTGGCCGTTCCAGATGCGGGAGTGAAGCGGGTTGAAGCCGATGCGGTAGGCGAGTTCGGCGGGGCGCTCGATCTCCCAGATGGCGAGGTCGCAGCGCTTGCCGGCCTCGAGCGTGCCGATCTCGTCCTGCAGGCCGAGCGCCTTGGCGGCATGGCGCGTCAGCCCGGCCAGCGCCTCTTCGGGTGTCAGCCGGAAGAGCGTGCAGGCCATGTTGAGGACCAGCAGCGGCGAGGTCAGCGGCGAGGATCCGGGATTGGCGTCGGTCGCGAGCGCAATTGCAACGCCATGCTTGCGGAGCAGGTCGATCGGCGGCTTCTGCGTCTCGCGCAGGAAGTAGAAGGCGCCCGGCAGGATGACGGCGACCGTTCCGGACCGGGCCATGGCGATCACGCCCGCCTCGTCGAGATATTCGAGATGGTCGGCCGAGAGTGCGCCATGTTCGGCCGCGAGTGCGGCGCCGCCGAGATTGGAAAGCTGTTCGGCATGGATCTTGACCGGCAGCCCCTTGGCCCTGGCTGCGGTAAATACCCTGGCCGTTTCCTCGGGCGAGAAGGCAATGCCCTCGCAGAACACGTCGACTGCGTCGGCAAGATCCTGCGCGGTCACGGCGTCGAGCATCGGCCCGGTGATCTGGTCGACATAGTCGCCGGAGCGGCCGGTGAACTCCGGCGGAACGGCATGGGCGGCAAGGAAAGTGGTGCGGACGGTGACAGGCCGTTCGCGACCGAGCTGCCGTGCGACCGCAAGCTGCTTCAGCTCGGCCTGCTGTTCGAGCCCGTAGCCCGACTTGATTTCGACGGTCGTGACGCCTTCAGCGATCAAGGCGCCCAGGCGCCGGTCGGCGCTGGCGAAGAGCTCGGCCTCGCTGGCAGCGCGCGTGGCCTTGACGGTGGAGAGGATGCCGCCGCCGGCGCGTGCGATTTCCTCATAGCTCGCGCCCTGCAGCCTGAGCTCGAACTCATGTGCCCGATCTCCGCCATAGACGAGATGGGTATGGCAATCGATCAGGCCCGGTGTGATCCAGCGTCCGCCGCAGTCGACGGTTTCGCGCGCGTCCAGGGTTGGTGCCTCGCTGCGCGGGCCGGCAAAGACGATGCGGCCGTCGCGGGCCGCTACGACCCCGTCTTCGACTGCGCCATAGGGCTGGCCGGCGCCGGGCGCCATGGTCGCGAGGCGGGCATTCACCCAGATCCTGTCGCAGTGGGAAGGTTCCGCGGCCATCCGCATCCTCTCGACTTCGTTTGCGATCCGACTATGCTAGACAATTGCATATGCAATTAGCAAGTGTCATTTGCATATGCAAATCGAGCGAGGAGCCAGCGTGACACAATACCCGACCCTGCATCTCGCCCAGGCACTCTTGCCGGAGGGCTTTGCCGACAACGTGACGCTCACGATCGCGGAGGGGACAATCACCTCCATGAGCGTGGGAGAGGTTGCTCCGGCCGGTGCCCTGCACCTGGCCGGGCTGACGCTGCCTGGCATGCCGAACCTCCACAGCCATCTGTTCCAGCGCGGCATGGCGGGCCTGTCTGAGCGGCGGGGCGCCACGGCGGATTCGTTCTGGACCTGGCGCGAGGTGATGTATCGCTTCCTCGACCGGCTTGATCCCGACGACGTCCAGGCGATCGCGGCGCAGGCAATGGTCGAAATGCTGGAGGGCGGCTTCACCGCGCTCGCCGAGTTCCACTATCTGCACCATGACAAGGACGGCCAGCCGCATGCCGATATCGCGGCGATGGCGCTGGCGGTTGCGGCAGCAGCCGAGGAAACCGGCATCGGCCTGACCCTGCTGCCGGTGCTCTATCGTTTCGGCAATTTCGGCGGCGCGGCCCCGAGCCATGGCCAGCGTCGCTTCATCAATAATCGCGACAGTTTTGCCCGGCTCATGGAGGCGAGCGCTGTCGCGATCGGCGCTCTGCCGGATTCGCGGCTCGGCGTCGCGCCGCATTCGCTGCGCGCCGTCTCGCCTGAGGATCTGCAGTGGCTGCTTGGCCTGGCGCCTGATGGACCGATCCACATCCATGTCGCCGAACAGATGCGCGAGATCGAGGACAGCCTGAAGATCACTGGGCGTCGCCCGGTCGAGTTCCTGACGGACAGCATTGCGTTGGACAGGCGCTGGTGCCTGATCCACGCCACCCATCTGACGGATGCGGAGCGCGACACCATCGCGCGCAGCGGCGCTGTCGCGGGACTGTGCCCGATCACCGAGTCTAGCCTGGGCGATGGCATCTTCGATGGCGTGCGCTACGTGGCCGCTGGCGGGGCCTTCGGTGTCGGCAGCGATTCCAACATCCAGATCGATGCCGGCGCCGAGCTGCGCCAACTCGAATACTCCCAGCGCCTGCGCGATCGCGGGCGTGCCTTGCTGGCGGATGCCGACGCCTCCACGGGACATGCACTCTGGGCAAAGGCCTGTGTCGGCGGCGCGCAGGCCTGCGGCCGTGCCATTGGAAGCCTTGCGGTCGGCCAGCGCGCCGATCTCGTCTCGCTCGATCCCGATCATCCTGCCTTGGTCGGAAAGCGTGGCGAGGCGGTGCTCGACAGCGCGATTTTCGCTGCCAACGCCTTACCCTTGCGCGATGTCCTGGTTGGCGGGCGGCAGGTTGTCAGCGAAGGTCGCCATGTCGCACGCGCCGCTGTCGCGAGCCGATTCGCCGCGACGATGCGTCGGCTGCTTGCCTGAGTCCTTGAAGGGTCGTCATGTCGGATAACGGGATCGAGGCTGTAAAGCTGGATGGCACGGGCCCGGTCTATGACCAGATCCGCCGTGCCATCCGGGATCTCGTCCTGAATGGGGCCTGGCCTCCGGGAACGGCGGTGCCGCCGGAGCACGCTCTGATGGAGCGGCTCGGCGCGTCGCGCATGACGGTACATCGCGCCTTGGTGCAGCTGGCGCGCGAAGGGTTGATCACGCGGCGCCGGCGGTCCGGCACCATCGTGGCGAACCCGCCGGCAAGCCATGCCATGCTCGACATCCTGTCGATACCCGACGAGGTAAGGCAGCTCGGGCAGGACTATTCCTTCGAGATTCTGTCGCGGCGGGACGCACGGCCTTCGCCTGAAGTCGCTGCGCGCTTCGAACTGAAGCGCTCGGAACAGGTGGCCCATCTCGTGACCCTGCATCGCAGCGGCGGGCAGCCGCATGTGCTGGAGGAGCGGGTGATTCATCTCGCGACCGTGCCCGCAGCCGCGGCCGAACGATTCGAGACGACGCCTCCCGGCGACTGGTTGCTGCAACACAGTCTCTGGTCGCAGGCCGAGCACGCGATCAGCGCGGTGGCGGCGGGCGAACGGGAGTCGGGGTTGCTGGAGATCGAGCAGGGCGAGCCATGCCTGCTCGTCGAGCGCCGCACCTGGAATCAGAACCAGCCGGTGACGGCCGTTCGCCTGCTCTATCCTGGCGGGCGCCACCGCTTCATTGGTCGCTTCGGCCCATACGGTGCGGTCTGAGCGGCGCATGAAAAAGGCCCGCGAATGCGGGCCTTTCCATCTTCAGCTGCTGAACGGTTCAGCAGGCATAGCGAACGCGGCGACCCCATTCGTCGCGACCGTAGCAGACACGGTCAGGTGTAGTGGCCGAGCCGATGATGGCGCCGCCAGCACCGCCGATTGCAGCGCCCGCGAGCGCGCCACCAGCGCGGCCGGTGGCGAGGCCACCAATCAGTGCACCCGTGCCAGCGCCGATCAGGGCGCCCGTTCCGGTATTCTGCTCGCGCTGCGTGCAGGCACCGAGCGAGGCCGCGACCGCGACGAGGATGAGAAGCTTCTTCATTGTCTTGACTCCCAGGATGCAATCGACAGGCCTAATGCACAGTCCGAACCGCTCCATTCGATATGGAAACGCACCCGAAAGGATCGAGACACGATCCGTAACGGGCGACGCAACCAACATCGCGCGACATAGCAACCATGACAAAGGATTAATGTTCCATTTATGGCTTCGCCATGTGGAGCGGAGATACCCAGGGTTGTCTTCCACAGGGAGTGGAGTGGTTCGGCTTTTGCCCGGAACCTTCCGGATTCCCCGGCGTTGATCCGGCAGACTGCGGTGCGAGCCACCGCGTAGCCGTTCAATGGAGGCTCCAATGACCGCAACTGCCACCACGGGGAACCCGCTCATTGCCGGTGCACGTGTCGCCGGAACCAGCGTCTACAATGCGTCGGGCGATCATCTCGGCGAGATCTATGACGTGATGCTCGACAAGCAGACCGGCAAGGTCGCCTACGCCATCATGTCCTTCGGCGGCTTTCTCGGCTTGGGTGAAAAATACCATCCCATCCCCTGGAGTGTGCTCGACTACGACACCAATCGCGGTGGCTATGTCGTGCCTCTTACCAAGGAGAAGCTCGAGGCGGCGCCGATGTATGACAGCGAAGGCGAGCCCGACTGGGACGACAGAAATTACGGCAAGCGCGTGCATGATTACTACGGCACGATGCCCTACTGGATGATGTAGGCACCGCCGGCTGCAGGTCGCGGCGGTTGCTATCCCCCCAGCCGAACCGTCGTGACGGCGGGATGCGGGCCGAAAGGCCCGCATCTTCCGTTTGGAGGCCCGACTCCTTCCCTTTTTCGGGAACCAATTCGCTGATCGCGCGTCATCCTGACAGCGCCTTTCCGTCATCGCCGGCACGTGTGGGACTGCCCGCCGGCCTGTTGAGACGGCCCAGTTCCTGCCAGGAGCCCCTCATGCAGATCCGTTACGGCTATCGCATCGAACTCGTCTCTCAGCAGGAATTGCCGCTGTTGACGATGCTCGATGTGCATCCTTCCCGTCAGCACGATGTCATCCGCCAAGACGATATGACCGCGGTCTCCCTGGTCGATCCACGTCGCCATGTTCCAGTCGAGCGCTATCGCGACCCGTTCGGCAATATCTGCCGCCGGCTTGTCGCCCCAGCGGGCGGGATCCGGCTGAGTTCAGCGGGACTTCTCCATGATTCCGGCGAGCCCGATCCTTTCAATCCGGCGGCGCGGCAAGCGCAACCGTCCGAGCTGCCCGACGAGGTGCTGATCTATCTGCTCGGCAGCCGGTACTGCGAAACCGACAAGCTCGGGGATCGCGCCTGGCAGCTCTTCGGCCAGATCCCTCCGGGCTGGCAGCGTGTCCAGGCCGTCGTCGATTTCGTCCATAATCACCTGACCTTCGGCTATGCCTATGCGCGCAACACGCGCACTGCGGCGGAGGCCTTCGAGGAACGGATCGGCGTCTGCCGCGACTTCGCCCACCTTGCCGTGACCCTCTGCCGCTGCCTCAATATCCCGGCCCGCTATTGCAACGGCTATCTCGGCGATATCGGCGTGCCGAAGGACCCGGCCCCAATGGATTTCAACGCCTGGTTCGAGGTCTTTCTCAGTGGTCGCTGGTACACCTTCGATGCGCGTCACAATGCCCGCCGCATCGGCCGGATCGTGATCGCCCGGGGGCGTGACGCGACCGACGTCGCGATGCTCAATTCCTTCGGAGCCCATTCGCT
Organism: Allobosea sp. 05T439; assembly: GCF_056396005.1. Taxonomy (NCBI): domain Bacteria; kingdom Pseudomonadati; phylum Pseudomonadota; class Alphaproteobacteria; order Hyphomicrobiales; family Alloboseaceae; genus Allobosea; species Allobosea sp. 05T439. The sequence continues at coordinate 187,258 of NZ_JBFTKP010000006.1, forward strand.
TCAGCATTTCGAAGTCACGACCGAAGAGGTCGAAGACGCGGCAACTGCCATGATTGTGACGAAAGACCGTGTTGAGTGGCGCGCGGAGCGGGCCGCTGCATTGTGAAATGCCTTGGCCTGGGCTCCGGCATGGATGGGATGATATCAGGGCGTCATGCGCCATATCGTGATCGTCAATGCGCGGGCGGGAACCGTGCTGGCCGCAGGGCCCGAGGCCTTCGCGGCCAGGATCGAGGCCGCGTTCCATGCTCATGATTGCAAGGCGGAGGTCCGGCTCGTGCCGCCGCGCGAGTTGCATCATGCGCTTTCGACGGCGATCGCCGATGCTGCGGCAACCCCCGTCATTGCCGGTGGCGACGGCACGATCAACGGCGTGCTGCCGGTCCTGCTGCAGGCCGGACGGCCAGTAGGGGTTCTCCCGCTCGGGACGGTGAATATCCTTGGGCGGGATCTCGGCCTCATCGGGACGCTGGAGGGCCAGATCGAGGCGCTCTGCACGGGCGTGCCGGTGACGATGGACATCGGCCGCGTCAACGACCGGCTGTTCCACTCGATCTCGGGAATGGGCTTCTTCAGCCTGATGGCGCGCGAGCGTGAATATGCGCGCAGGCGCTTCCCCTTCAGCCGCGCGGTCGCCTTTGCGGTCGCTGCGACGCGCTCCATCCTGTTCACCCGGGCGATCACCGTGGACATCCGGATCGGCCAGGAGCGCCGCCAGGTCGAGGCCGATGCCGTTCTTGTCACCATCAATAGTTTCGATGGGCCCGAATGGCGTCGCAGCAAGCTCGATGGCGGCGTCTTCGAGGTTCATATCCTCAATGCGGGCGGCCTTCTCTCTCGCACCAAGGCAGCGCTGTCGGTCGCATCCGGGCACTGGCGCTCGTCCCAGAACCTGACCTCCTATACCGGTGACGAAGTCACGCTGACGCGTCGCGACAAGAAGCGCGGTCACATCACCTTTGACGGCGAGGTCGAGCGCAAGGCCGGCGAGCTCCGCTATCGCCTCCTGCCAAAGGCGGTGCGCATCATCGCTTGCCGGGTGCCCCCGGGTCGGGCGCACGGCTAGAGACACGTTCCTCCGGTCGATTGCCATCATTCAGGATTTCGATGCCGCTTCATCCCCGCATTCTTGTCCCTCTGGCGGCCGCCTTCGCCTTTCTCAGCCTGGCGCTGTTCATCATGTCCGGCCGCACCTTCGCCTTCGATACCGGCCTCATCCTGCTGTTCCGGCAAGCTGGGGATCCGGCCACGCCGATCGGGCCGCAATGGTTGCCCGAGATGATGCGGGACATCAGCGGGCTCGGCAGTTTCGTCGGGCTTGGTTTCATGACMCTCGCCGCGACGCTCGCTCTCTGGCTTGCCGGCTATCGACGCCTTGCCGTCGCACTCGTCGTCAATGTCGTGCTGGCAACGCTGGTCAGCACGCTTCTGAAGATCGGGATCGGCCGGGCGCGCCCCGATGTCGTCGAGCCGAGTGCAATCGTCTTCACTGCGAGCTTTCCGAGCGGTCATGCCTTTCTATCGGCGGTTGTTCTGCTCGGCATCGCCGGTTTGATCGGACTGGCGTCCCGGCATCGGGATATCACACGGCTCAGCATCGGGCTGGCCTGGGTCCTGATGCTGCTGATTGGCGTGAGCCGGATCTATCTGGGCGTCCATTGGCCAAGCGACGTGCTGGCCGGCTGGTGCCTCGGCATCGCGTGGTCGAGTCTTTCGCTCGCCCTTGCCGGACAGGGCATGGCAAGGGCGGAGCCCGCCAGTGCTCGCACCCCTTCCGCCGGCTGATCCGCCGGTTCAGCGCATATCGATCGTGGTGTTGACGCCGAGATCCGGCGCCCGCCCGAGGATCTTGGCCGTGGCAAGCTTGAAGGCGATCACGACGGCACTCGATGGACCGTCCCAGATCTCGGCCGAGACCGGCGTCAGGGCCAGCAAGGTCACATCCGGATCGTCGGGGCCGTTCGGGAACCAGGCTCCAACCAACGGGCTCCAGATTCTCCTGAGCAGGTGGTTGTCATCAAGCCGTTCGGCTCGGCATTCGATCGTCGCATAGAAATTGTGGTTCTCGTCGCTCAGGGCGATCGAGGCGGTTTGCGAGGCATCGAGCTCTTCGACCGGCCCGGTATGGCTGTGCGTGACGAACAGGATGCGGTGTTCTTCACGATCGACATGCCCCGACATGGGCCGGGTCCTGATCCGACCGCGGACGATGGTCGACACCATGCAGATCGTGTGATCGGTGAGGGCGGTCCAAATTCGTTGCTGGAGCGGTGTCTCGACCATTGTCGCCTCTCCTTCCATGCACGCCGCCGTCCTCGTCATTGGGGGAACGCGCCTTTGAGGCGTCCGTTCCTCAGTGCCGGGGCTCCGGGAACTCTTCACGCCTTTCAGCCGCAAGGCAATGCCGATCACGGAATGATGAGGTGGAACCGCAGGCGCTCGCGAAACGTTGACCGGCTGCCGCCCCGTCGCTGTGTCTGGACCACAGGATCGCTGATGTTCACCTCCCGCAATACGCTTCTGCTGCTCGTCGCCATTCTGGTCGCTGGCCTCGCCGTGACCGGCTATGCCCTCTACGAGGAGAAGAAGCAGCCGGATGGTGTCCAGATCTCGGTCGGAAAGAACGGGCTGTCGATCAAGGAGAAGTGAGCCCTCCCCCGCCGCGATCGGGCTGCCCGGCCCTCTCGCCCCGGCCCCCTCGCACCGGCCTCGGCGCGTCGATCGTCTCGACAGAAACTCTCTGCATACTGTATGCGGATTGACGCGCCGGTGAGCCATGACCGGGACGAATGGCGTTCGCCTGACAAAGGCGTTAACACCGGCTCCGAGAATTCTTCCGACTGGTCGAGAGGCTGCGATGACTGAGATTTTCAAGAACCTGATCGCCGGTGAACGGGTGGGCGGCTCGAACGCCTCGCGCAACATCAACCCCTCCAACACCAATGACGTTGTCGGCGAATATGCCCAGGGTTCGGTCGAGGACCTGAACAACGCCGTCGCGGCTGCCAAGGCTGCGTTTCCGGCCTGGAGCCGCACGACCCCGCAGGAGCGCTACGAGATCCTGAAGAAGGCGTCCGACGAGATCCTCGCTCGCAAGGAGGAGCTTGGCCGCCTGCTTTCGCGGGAAGAGGGCAAGACGCTGCCGGAAGGCATTGGCGAGGCGACCCGTGCCGGCCAGATCTTCGCTTTCTTCGCCGGCGAATGCCTGCGCCTTGCCGGTGAGGCGATCCCTTCCATTCGCCCGGGCGTCGGCGTCGAGGTCACGCGCGAGCCGGTCGGCATCATCGGCATGATCACGCCCTGGAACTTCCCGATCGCAATCCCGGGCTGGAAGATCGCCCCTGCGCTCGCCTATGGAAACTGCGTCGTGATCAAGCCGGCCGATCTCGTTCCGGGCTCGGCCTGGGCGCTGGTCGACATCATCCAGCGCGCCGGCCTGCCCAAGGGCGTGCTGAACCTCGTCATGGGGCGCGGTTCGGTGGTCGGGCAGGAGCTGCTCGAGCACAAGGATGTGCATGCGATCAGCTTCACCGGCTCGGTCTCGACCGGCCGCAAGGTTGCGGCGGCCTGCATCGCCTCCAACCCGATGAAGAAGGTTCAGCTCGAGATGGGCGGCAAGAACCCGCTCGTGGTGCTGGACGATGCCGATCTCACGCTCGCGGTCGAGACCGCGGTCAACGGCGCCTTCTTCTCGACCGGCCAGCGTTGCAYGGCTTCCTCGCGCTTGATCGTCACCGAAGGCATCCATGATCGCTTCGTCGAGGCTGCGATCGAGCGCATGAAGGGCCTCGTCGTCGACGATGCCCTGAAGGCCGGCACCCATATCGGCCCGGTCGTCGATCAGAGCCAGCTCGACCAGGACCTGAAATACGTCGCCATCGCCAAGGACGAGGGTGCCAAGCTCGCCTGGGGCGGCGAAGTGCTTAAGCGCGAGAGCCCCGGCTTCTACATGCAGCCGGCTCTGTTCACCGAGGCGAGCAATGCCATGCGCATCTCCCGTGAAGAGGTTTTTGGTCCGGTTGCGAGCGTGATCCGCGCCAAGAACTATGATGAGGCGCTGGCAATCGCCAATGACACCGAGTTCGGCCTTGCCGCCGGCATCTGCACGACCTCGCTGAAGCACGCGACGCATTTCAAGCGCAACAGTGAGGCCGGCATGGTGATGGTCAACCTGCCGACCGCCGGCGTCGACTATCACGTGCCGTTCGGCGGACGTAAGGGCTCGAGCTACGGCCCGCGCGAGCAGGGCGCCTATGCCCGGGAATTCTACACCACGGTGAAGACGGCCTACACGCTCGCCTGATCGCCCTTGATGTCCGACAGAAGGGCCGCGCCGGCAAGGCGCGGCCCTTCTTCGTTTCAGAAACCTTCCAGCACGATCTTGCCCTTGGCGCGATGGCTCTCGATCAGGGTATGCGCCCGCTTCAGATTGGCGGCGTTGATCGTCCCGAAACTCTCGCTCAGCGTGGTCCGGACCTTGCCGGCATCGACAAGCCGCGAGACTTCCGCCAGCAGATCGCCCTGTGCCTGCATGTCCGCCGTCTGGTACAGTGAGCGCGCGAACATCATCTCCCAGTGCAGCGACAGGCTCTTGCTCTTGAGCGGCATGGCATCGAGTGCCTTTGGATCGTCGATCAGTGCGATCCGCCCCTGCGGTGCGATCAGTTCGAGGATCGCCGGCATATGCGTGTCGGTATGGGTCGTCGAGAAGACCAGCCCCGGCGCGCCGATCCCCAGTGCCGTGACCTGCGCGGCGAGCGGTTGTGTATGGTCGACGACGTGATGGGCCCCGAGTTCCAGCGCCCAGGCCTGCGTCTCCGCGCGCGAGGCGGTGGCGATCACCGTCAGATCGGTCAGCTGACGCGCGAGCTGGATCGCAATCGAGCCGACACCGCCGGCTCCGCCGATGATCAGGATCGCCTTGGCCGCGCCGGGCACCGGATCCTTGACCTTGAGCCGGTCGAACAGGGTCTCCCAGGCGGTGATCGCGGTCAGCGGCAGCGCAGCGGCCTCGGCGAAGCCGAGTGTGGTGGGCTTGGGCCCGACGATGCGCTCATCGACGAGATGGAACTCGGCATTGCTGCCGGGGCGATCGATCGCCCCGGCATAGAACACCGCATCGCCCGGTTTGAAGCCCGTCACCTCGGGCCCCACCGCCTTGACGATGCCGGCAGCGTCCCAGCCGAGGACCTTGGTATCGCCAGGCTTCGGCTCACTGCGCATACGCACCTTGGTGTCGACCGGGTTCACCGAGACGGCTTTCACCGCAACGAGAAGGTCTCGTCCGGTTGCCACAGGTTCGGGCAGATCGAGATCGAGCAAGGCCTCGGCCGATGAAATGGCGAGGGATTTACGATAGCCGATGGCGCGCATGGCGGGCTCCTTGATTGCGGGAGCTCTGAGATGAGAGATACACTCGTTCATCGCAAGAACGCACAATTTTCGCATATAGTATCGAAAAGGATACCGTCATGCGCCGGGCGCGCCACAAGACCCTGAACTGCCTGCCGGGCTGTCCGGTCGAGAGTACGCTCGCCCTGATCGACGGCAAGTGGAAGGGCATCATCCTCTATTTCCTGATGGACGGGACGATGCGCTTCAACGCGATCCGCAAGCGCATGCCGCAGGTGACCCAGCGCATGCTCACCAATCAGCTGCGCGAGCTGGAGGCCGATGGCCTGATCATTCGCGTCGTCTATCCCGAAGTGCCGCCTCGGGTGGAATACAGCCTCTCCGCGCGTGGTCGGAGCCTTGAGCCGATCATCCTGGCGCTCAAGGCCTGGGGCGAAGCCAATCTGCGGAATGTGCCGCCGGTCGAAGCAGCCGCCTGAGCTTCAATAGGGCAGGCCGACATAGTTCTCGGCCAGTGCCGCCATGGCGTGGTCCGACGAGACGAGATAATCGAGCTCCGCCCGCTGCATCCGCCGTGCGAAGGCGCCGTTCTCCGGGAAATGGTGCAGCAGCGAGGTCATCCACCAGGAGAATCGTTCGGCTTTCCAGACACGCGCCAGGGCCCTGGCCGAATAGTCGTCGATCCCGGCCGATGAGCGCTCCGTGAAACGCTCGATCAGCGCCTGCGACAGGTAATGCACGTCGCTGGCCGCGAGATTGAGCCCCTTGGCGCCGGTCGGCGGCACGATATGGGCGGCATCGCCGGCCAGGAAGAGGCGCCCGAACCGCATCGGCTCGGCGACGAAGGAGCGCAGCGGCGCGATCGATTTCTCGAACGACGGGCCGGTGACGAGCGCCTCGGCGGTTGCCGGATCAAGGCGCCGGCGCAATTCGTCCCAGAAGCGCTGATCCGACCAGTTCCCGACATCGTCGTCGAGCGAGCACTGCACGTAGTAGCGACTGCGGTGGGGCGAGCGCATCGAGCAGAGCGCGAAGCCGCGCTCATCACCGGCATAGATCAGCTCATGCGAGACGGGTGCTACCTCGGCGAGGATGCCGAGCCAGCCGAAGGGATAGACCCGCTCGAAGCTCTGGAGCGCAGCCTCAGGAATGCTGGCCCGCGAAATGCCGTGATATCCGTCGCAACCGGCAATGAACTCGCAATCGAGGCGATGCGCCTGACTATCCCTGACGAAGGTGACGGAGGGCTTGTCGCGGTCGAAATCATGCAGGGCGACGTTCTCAGCCTCGAAGACGGTCGCGGCACCGGACGCCTCGCGCAGGTCCATCAGGTCGCGCGTGGCTTCGGTCTGGCCATAGATGGTGACGTGCTGGCCGCCGGTCAGTCGGGCGAGGTCGACATGGTGGCGCGCCCCACCGAAGAGCAGGTCGAAGCCATTATGCCTGAGGCCCTCGGCATGCAGCCGGCCCGCGGCGCCGACCTCCTCGAGCAACCGCACCATGCCTTGCTCGAGCACGCCGGCACGAATGCGTGAAAGCACATAGTCGCGGCTCTTGCGCTCGATGATGATGGTGTCGATGCCGGCTTTGTGCAGCAACTGGCCGAGCAGAAGCCCGGCCGGGCCCGAGCCGATGATGGCGACCTGCGTGCGCACGAGCGTTCCCTGCAACCCTCGCACTCAGCCGGCGAGCCGCAATTAAGTTGCCATAGCAACGATCACGGGAAAAGCGCGATCTCCAGTTCCGCGATGCTGCCGAGGCATAGATCGCTGATCGGCTCCAGCGTCGTGCGCGTTCCAGTTCCCGTCAGCACGCCGATACGCAGGCCGGCAGCGGCCGCTCGGCCCATTTCCATGTCATGGGCGTTGTCGCCGATCACGGCAACTTCGCCAGGCGCAAGCCCGCAGGCGGCGCAAAAGGCCTGCACCATACCGGGGCCCGGTTTGGCGCCGTGGCCGGAATCGTAGCCCGCGACGAAGGAGAGATGCGGCGCGATGCCGAAATGCGTGGCTGTGGCCGAGACCGCTGCGGCGCTGTCGCTGGAAGCGATCCCGAGCGCGAGGTCGCGGGCGCGCAGGCGCTCGAACAGCGCGGATAGCTCGCAGACCGGAACCATCCGCACGACCGCAGCCTGAAAGAGAGCATCAAGACGCTCGACCAGAGGGGCAATGCCGAGCGGGCTTCCCGCTTCATGCCAGGCTTGCGCCAGCTCCTCGGTATTCCCGGCCGCAAGCAGGCTGTCGGCCACCGCCCGGCCGGTCTCCGGATCGGCGCCAGCGCGCCGCAGCAGGTCGGCGGCCAGCATCGCGTCGCCGTCGGCCGCCAGCAGTCCGGCCTCGCGGTTGATCGGCGGCCAGCTCGCACCATAGTCGAGCAGAGTGCCGTCCTTGTCGAAGAGCAGTCCACGCAGCGGCAGCATGGTCAGGCGTCTTGTACCGGAATGACATCGACGGCGACGCCGACCTTTTGCGTGCCGGGGCCGACGATCACGCCATCGAGCGGAGAGACGTCGGCATAGTCGCGGCCGATCGCGGTGACGATATGATCGTCGGCGACGACGAGGTCGTTCGTCGGGTCGAGGCCGATCCAGCCCGTCTCCGGACCGCACCAGAGATGCACCCAGGCATGGCTGGCATCGGCCCCTTCGAGGCGCTTCTCGCCTGGCGGCGGAATAGTGCGGATATAGCCGCTGACATAGGCTGTCGGCAGGCCGAGCCCCCGCAGGCCGGCGATCATGATATGCGCGAAATCCTGGCAGACGCCGTGGCGCTGGCGGAAGGCTTCCGCCAGCGGGGTCGAGACTTCGGTTGCCTCGGGATCATAGACGAAATCCGTGCGGATGCGGCGCATCAACTCGCTCGCTGCTTCCAGCACGGGGCGCTGCGGCGCAAAGCTGGAGCGCGCATAGTCGACCACCTCGGCGACCGGCGGCACCAGCCGACTGGGAAAAAGCTGATGCGCCGGGGAATTCGGCGCGAGGCTGTTGGACGCCAGCGCCAGTGCACCGACCTCTTCCCAGCCGCGCGTCAACCCGGGAAAGGGCGCCGCCGGCCGGTTMACCTCGACCCGCGCCCGCATGTCGAGCTTCAGCTCGCGATGCGGCTTGGTGATGGTCAAGGTCGTCATGTGGTTGCCGAAGAAGCAGATCCCGTCATTGCGCTCGCTGGTGCGCGGCGTCACGCTCAGGCTGCTCTTGCGCACGCTCTGGCCAACGCCGTCACGCGGCAGCAGCCGCAGGATGCAGCGTGCAAAGGGCACAGGCCGACTATAGGCATAGGTCGTGACATGACGGACGTCGTAGATCACGCGATGCCTGTCATCCGCGAGCCTTCGGGTTCGCTGTTCTGCAGGAAGTAGCGGTCCGCCACGGAGCCGGCCAACCCCATCAGCAACTGCTCGAACAGCAGGATGCTGGTGCGGTCGAGGCGGCTTGCCTCGGCGGTGCGGCATTCGGCAGCGAGCTTGAGCGCGAGCCGGCGCGGCGCTTCCAGCATGCCGTCTTCGCTCAGCGTCGGCAGCGCGGCGATCTCGACATCGAGGCGATCGATCTGGAAGGCGACCGAGCGCGGATTATAAGGATCGAGCATCACGAGATCGAGCACGGGCGCGAGCGCGGGGCCGAGCAGATAGCGGGAGCGGTACGTGATCTGCGAATCGGTCAGGTCGAGAAGAGCGTCGAGGCAATCGCCCGGCGCGGACGAGTCGGCAAAATGGCGGGCAAAGCGGCAGGTCGCGATGCCACGCTCCAGCCGCCGCCCGATATCGAGGAAGCGCCAGCCCGCACCCCGCACCATGTTCTCCTGGCTCAGGCCCGAGAAGGCGGCGAGCGTCTTCAGGGCGGTGTCCGCCGTTTCATAGGCATCGCCCTCGCTGGGCTTGTCGCCGTTGAGCGTCAGCTGCCGCTGCAGGTCGCCGAAGAGGCGCCAGGCGTCGATCGACAGGCGTTCGCGAATGACCGACGCCGTACGCCGCGCTTCGCGGACGGAGGAAAGGGCGGAGCCATATTGGTCAAGGCTGTGCAGCGCGTCAGAGGCCTGGGAGGCGGTGGAATGCTCCTTGCCCGTCGGGGCGGCGCCCCAGGCGATCAGCAGGTTGGCGAGGCGGCGCAGCGTCTCCGCCCGCTCGGGCGTGGCATCGTCGGCGTCGATCAGTCGGCCGAGCAATGCGCGCACCAGCCGCAAGGTCGCCTCGGTCCGCTCGAGATAGCGTCCGAGCCAGAACAGGTTGTCGGCCGCGCGGCTCGGCATGGTGCCGATGATGCGGCGGATGCTGATGCGGTCGGCGCTTGGCAGCAGCGTCACCTGCTCGACGGGCGTGTCGGACGTGATCCAGACATCGCTGGAGCGCACGCCATTGCCAAGCGTGACGGCGCGTGCGTCGACATCCTCGGAGATGCGGCAGAAGCCACCCGGCATCACCTTCCAGCCGTCGGGCGTCGCAGCCGCGAAGACGCGCAGCGTCATCGGGTGCGGCTGCAGCCGGCCGCCCTGGAAGACCGGCATGGTCGAGAGGCGCACGATCTCCTGCCCGACATAGTCGAGCCCGCGTGCCTCGATCCGCGCCTGCAACGCCGAGCGCGCTTCAGGCGAAAACTCGCCGGGCAGGATCGTGTTGCCATTGAGGCCATCGATCGAGGCGCGGAAGGCCGACGAGATGCTCATCTCATCGAGCCGGTCGATCACCTCGGATCGCGCGCGCTGCTGCCCGCACCACCAGGTCGCGATATGCGGCAGGATCAGTTCGTCGCCGAGGATATGTTCGGCGAGGGCCGGGAGGAAGCCCATGAGGGCTCGCGCTTCGACGACGCCCGAGCCGAGCCCATTGGCGATCTGGACATTGCCTTGCCGCACCGCCTGGACGAGACCGGCGACGCCGAGCGCGGAGGCTGAGTTGAGCTCGAGCGGGTCGGAGAAATCGCCGTCGATCCGCCGCCAGATCACGTCGGCACGCTTCAAGCCCGCGATGGTGCGGACATGGACGCGTCCGTCGCGCATCAGGAGGTCGCCGCCTTCGACCAGCAGGAAGCCGAGATAGCGTGCGAGATAGGCGTGCTCGAAATAGCTTTCGTTGAGCGCGCCCGGTGTCAGCAGGCAGATCCGCGGCTCGACCCGGCGCGAGCTTGCCGCGAGACCGGCCCGGAAACCCTGGAAGAACGAGGCCAATCGCTCGACATTCATGGTCCGGAACAGGTCCGGAAAGGCGCGGCCCAGGGCCAGCCGGTTCTCCAGCGCATAGCCCGCTCCGGACGGGGCCTGCGTACGGTCGCCGAGCACCCACCAGCGGCCATCCGGCCCGCGTCCGAGATCGGCGGCATAGAGCTGGAGCGTGCCGCCATTGGCCGTGCCCTGCAGCGGGCGCAGATAGTCCGGGCTGCCGGTTACGACCGCCGCGGGCAGCAGGCCCTTGGCGATCATCTCGCCGGGTCCATAGATGTCGCCAAGCAGGGAGGAGAGCAGCGTCGCACGCTGCGCCACGCCGGCAGCGATGGTCTGCCATTCCGCGCCGGGGATGATGAGCGGGACATGGTTCAGCGGCCAGGAGCGCTCCCCGGCCAGCGGGTCGCTCGCATCGAGATCGCCATGCACGCGATAGGACACGCCGGTGTCGCGGACATGGCGATCCGCGAGCCCGAAGCGATGGCCGAGTTCATCCTGGGAGAGCCCGCTCCACTCGGCGAGAAACGGTTCCCAATGCGGACGTACACTGCCATCGGGCGCCATGAACTCGTCATAGGCTCCGGGCAAGGGGCGATAATCGGCCAGCAGCGCATTGCGCCGCTCCGCTCGGAGACGTGTCGACGGCGATCGGCCCTGCAAAGCCATGGCCTTGGTTAGAGTCCTGCTGGACGGCGCAGATCGAGGGTCATCGGAAATTCCGGGCTGCGCTCTTCCACCGGAATCACCAGCGCGCCGGGACTATGACCGATGGATTCGAAACGGGCGAGGCGGCGTGCCTCGGCCTCGTAGGAATTCACCGGCGGTGTCTCATAATTGCGCCCACCGGGATGGGCGACATGGTAGACGCAGCCGCCGAGCGACCGGCCGACCCAGCTATCGACGATGTCGAAGGTCAGCGGCGCATGCACGGGAATTGTCGGGTGCAGCCCTGAGGCCGGCTGCCAGGCCTTGAAGCGCAGGCCTGCGATCGCCTCGCTGGAGCCCGCGACCGGGGTCATCGGCAGGCGCCGTCCGTTGCAGGTGATGACGTGGCGACCGGGAACGAGCCCGCTTGCCTTGACCTGCAGCCGCTCCACCGAGGAATCGACATAGCGCACGGTGCCGCCGATCGCTCCCTGCTCGCCCATGACGTGCCAGGGTTCGAGGGCCTGGCGCAGCTCGAGCTCGACACCGCCATGGTTGACCTTGCCGTAGAACGGGAAGCGGAACTCCTGCTGTGCTTCGAACCAGACCGGGTCGAACGGATAGCCGGCATGTGCGAGATCGGCGAGCACCTCGCGGAAATCCTGCCAGATCATCTCCGGCAGCATGAAGCGGTCATGCAGGCTCGTGCCCCAGCGCACCAGCTTGCCCTGCTGCGGCTCGCGCCAGAACCAGGCGATCAGCGCGCGCACCAGAAGCTGTTGCGCCAGTGACATGCGCGCATCCGGCGGCATCTCGAAGGAGCGGAACTCGATCAGGCCCAGCCGGCCTGTCGGCCCGTCCGGCGAATAGAGCTTGTCGATGCAGATCTCGGTGCGGTGGGTGTTTCCGGAAACATCGACCAGCAGGTTGCGGAACAGCCGGTCGACGAGCCAGAGCGGAATCGGCTTCTCACCCGGCTTCGGCACCGCCGCAAGGGCGATTTCGAGCTCGTAGAGCTGGTCGTGCCGGGCTTCGTCGATGCGTGGCGCCTGGCTGGTCGGCCCGATGAACAGGCCGGAGAACAGGAAGGAGAGGGAGGGGTGTCGCTGCCAGTAGAGGATGATGCTCTTCAGCAGATGGGGGCGGCGCAGGAAGGGGCTGTCGGACGGCGTGACACCGCCGAGCACGACATGGTTGCCACCGCCCGTTCCGGTATGGCGGCCGTCCACCATGAATTTCTCGGCGCAGAGCCTGGCCTGACGCGCCTCCTCATAGACGCCACGCGTGATCTCGACCGCATCGCGCCAGCTCTTTGCAGGATGAATATTGACCTCGATCACGCCGGGGTCGGGCGTCACCTTGATGACATTGAGGCGCGGGTCGGAGGGCGGAGCATAACCCTCGATATGGACGGCGATCCCGGTCTGCTCGGCCACGGCCTCGACGCTGGCGATCAGGTCGAGATAGTCCTCCAGGCGCTCGACGGGGGGCAGGAACACGCAGAGCACATTGTCCCTGACTTCGAGACTCAGCGCGGTGCGCACATGCTCGCGCCCGATCTCCTGCTCGACGCGATCCTGGGCCGCGGCGCCTGCGGGGGCCTCGCCCGGGATCGAGAATTGGGCATGCCGGTGCACCGTGGGCGCGGGCTCCGCCGCGCGCGCCGCAGGCGCGCTGCCGGGCGAGGGCAGGGGGCCGCGCGCCTCCATCGGATCCTGCGGGTGGATATGCGGGTATTCCTCCTCCGGCACGGCTGGCAGCGAGCCGAGCGGCAGACGATAGCCGACCGGTGAATCGCCCGGGACCAGGAAGAGCTTGCCGCGTCTCAGCGTCCATTTCTCGGAGCGCCAGCGCCGGTCGCCTGCCTGGCTCTGCCAGCGCTGCACCGGGATGACATAGCCGCGCGGATTGCCGAGGCCGAGCTGGAAGACACGGGCCATGCGGGCGCGTTCCTCCGGATCGGCGAGGCGCGGGTCGAGCGGGTCGACATTGTCTGGAAGCTGCGCCTCCTTGAGCAGCCAGTGGCCGGTATCCTCATAGGCGGGCAGGACATGGTCGGCACCGACGCCCAGTTTCTCCGCAAGGCCCGATGCGAGCGTCTCGGCATCGCGGGTCGAGGTTGCCGCTTCCAGTTCACGGTCGCCGCCGGTTACGGCGCCGGGCTCGCGCGCGATCAATGCGGCATTGCGCCAGATCGGCTCGCCGTCCTCGCGCCAATAGAGCGCGAAGGCCCAGCGCGGCAGGCTTTCGCCCGGATACCATTTGCCCTGGCCGTAATGCAGCATGCCGCCCGGCGCGAAGCGGCTGCGCAGCCGGCGGATCAGTTCGTCTGCGCGCCGGCGCTTGGTCGGGCCGACCGCGGCGGTGTTCCACTCCGCGCCCTCCTGATCATCGGTCGCGACGAAGGTCGGCTCGCCGCCCATCGTCAGGCGCACATCCTGCGCTGCGAGATCGCCATCGACCCTCTCTCCCAACGCATCGAGGCGGTGCCACGACTGGTCGGAAAAGGGCAGGGTGATGCGCGGCACTTCATGCACGCGCTCGACGCTCATCGCGAAGTCGAAGGTCGTCTCGGCATAGCTGGCAACGCCGCTCACCGGCGCGGCCGAGCGAAAATGCGGTGTCGCCGCGAGGGGCAGATGGCCTTCGCCGGTCAGCAGCCCCGATGTCGGATCGAGCCCGATCCAGCCCGCGCCGGGAATATAGACCTCGGCCCAGGCGTGGAGATCGGTAAAATCCTTGTCGGTCCCGCGCGGCCCCTCGAGCGGATCGATATCCGCCTTCATCTGGATCAGGTAACCGGAGACGAAGCGGGCGGCGAGCCCGAGCTGGCGCAGGATCTGGACGAGAAGCCAGCTCGTATCGCGGCACGAACCCGACTTGATCTGGAGCGTGTGCTCGGGCTCCTGCACACCGGGCTCCATGCGGATGCCATAGGCGATCATGCCTTGCAGGCGGGCATTGAGATCAACGACGAAGTTCACGGTGTTGACCGGCTCGCGCGGAACCCTGGCGAGGAGGTCGATCAGCAGCGGCCCGGCCGGTTCGGTGACGAGATAGGGAGCAAGTTCCGCCTGGAGTTCCTCGGGATAGACGAAGGGGAAGACCTCCGCGTTGGTCTCGACGAAGAAGTCGAAGGGATTGATGATCGAAAGCTCGGTGACGAGATCGACTTCGATGCGGAATTCGCTCACCGGTTCGGGAAAGACATAGCGGGCGAGCCAGTTGCCGCTCGGATCCTGCTGCCAGTTCACGAAGTGCTGCGCTGGCGAGACCTTGAGCGCGTAGCTGTTGACCGCTGCGCGGCAATGCGGAGCGGGCCTCAGCCGGATGATCTGCGGGCCGAGCACGACAGGGCGATCGTAGCGGTAATGGGTGACGTGGTTCAGCGCGGCGATGATGGCCAAGGGCGACACCTGCTCGGTCGGGCGTGCCCGCGGCACGGCTCTCCCTGAGGATAGCCCCAGCTTCGATTGCTCGCAAAGCTGTCGCTGCGCAAGAATGCGTCGGTCTATCAATTCGTTGCGCAAGAAGAGTGCAGGCTTGTGAACAGTGCGCTGTGCAATTTCCGAGCCGCTGGACATCGGGCTCGTTCTGGCCACAGATAGCGCCCAAGCGGCGGCGAAACGGCCGCCCTATGAACCAATGGGGATAGTCCATGCGTCACGTTGCGAAATTGATGGTTGCCTCCGCCTTTACGGCGTTGATGGCGACGACAGCCATGGCCCAGACGCCGAAGGATACGGTGGTCATGGCCAAGCAGATCGACGACATCATTACGCTCGATCCGGCCGAAGCCTTCGAATTCTCCGGCGTCGAAGTCGGCGCCAATGTCTATGACAAGCTGATCGGCGTCGATCTCGCCAAGAACAACGACCTCGTCGGCGAGCTTGCCGAGAAATGGACCGTCAGCGAGGACAATCTCACCTACACGTTCAAGCTCCGCCCGGGCGTCAAGTTCCATTCGGGCAACGCGCTGACCGCAGCTGACGTGGTCTATTCCTTCCAGCGCGCTGTCACGCTTAACAAGTCGCCGGGCTTCATCCTCACCCAATTCGGCCTCACCAAGGAGAATGTCCTCGAGAAGGTGAAGGCCACCGATGACAACACCGTCGTCGTCACCGTTTCCAAGCCCTTCGCCCCGACCTTCTTCCTGAACTGCCTGACCTCCGGCGTGGCTTCGATCGTCGATTCCAAGCTGGTCAAGGCGAACGAGAAGGACGGCGATTTCGGCAATGCCTGGCTCAAGCTGAACTCGGCCGGTTCCGGTGCCTACAAGGTCCGCGCCTATCGTCCCAACGAGCAGTATGCGCTCGATGCCAACGAGACCTGGTACAAGGGTGCGCCGAAGAACAAGCGCGTGATCGTACGCCATGTCGCCGAGCCGGCCTCGCAGCGTTTGCTGCTCGAGAAGGGCGACATCGACATGGCCCGCAACCTCTCCAAGGACCAGCTCGCCGCTGTGAAGGAGAAGTCCGACATCCAGATCGTCCAGGGCGACAAGGGCTATATTCTCTATCTCGGCCTGAACCAGAAGAACGCCAACCTGAACAAGCCTGAGGTCCGCGAAGCGCTGAAATGGCTGGTCGACTACCAGTCGATCGAGCGCAACATCGTCGAGGGCACCTACAAGCACCACGAATCCTTCCTGCCGAAGGGCTTCCTGGGAGCCATTGACGAGAAGCCTTACAAGTTCGATCCCGCCAAGGCCAAGGAGTTGCTCGCCAAGGCCGGTCTGCCGAATGGCTTCACCGTCACCATGGACGTTCGCTCGGTCGCTCCGATCACCGATATCGCGCAGGCGATCCAGTCGAGCTGGGGCCAGGCCGGCATCAAGCTCGAGCTGATCCCGGGCGACGGCAAGCAGACGCTGACCAAGTATCGCGCCCGCACCCACGACATCTATATCGGCCAGTGGGGTCCGGATTATCTCGATCCGCATACCAATGCCGAGACCTTCGCCATCAACGAGAACAATGGCGAAGATGCGAAGTCGAAGACGCTGGCCTGGCGCAATGCCTGGGATATCCCGGACATGACGAAGGTCGCCCAGGCCGCCGTGCTCGAGACCGATGCGGCCAAGCGCAAGGCGACCTATGAAGTCCTGCAGCGCGAGCACCAGAAGGTTTCGCCCTTCGTGATCATGTACCAGCAGGTCGAGGTCACGGCCGAGCGCAAGAACGTCAAGGGTTGGGTGATCGGACCGAGCTCCGACACCAACTTCTACTGGCCGATCTCCAAGAACTGAGACACGTCTTCTGACGGAACCCGCCGCGGCTAAATGGCTGCGGCGGGCTTATTTCTATTCTTTTCTGTTGAGCGCCACGGGCGAGGGGATTGCATTCCCGCGCGCCGTGGCTTCCGGAAGCGCCCTTCTTCGGGCTTTTGTACAGTGGTTGGTTGCATGGCGTCATCGCGCGAGACATGGGCGGGCAAATCGGGTCGCTGGGGCAAGATTGCCGGGCGAGAGTTCAGCACGGTCGCCATCACGATGTTCGGGCTTCTGCTCGTCACCTTCCTGATCGCGCGCGTGATGCCGATCGACCCGGTGCTCGCCGTGGTCGGTGATCGCGCTCCCGCCGATGTCTACGACAAGGCGCGGCTGGACCTCGGCCTCGACAAGCCGCTCTGGCAGCAATTCGGTATTTATATCGGCAAGGTCTTCACCGGCGATCTCGGGCGCTCCGTACTGACCTCGAACACCGTGGTCGACGACATCAAGACCGTCTTCCCGGCGACGCTCGAGCTGGCGACGCTGGGCACGCTGATCGGCATCATGCTCGGCGTGCCGCTTGGCATCGTCGCTGCCGTCCACCAGGGCCGCTGGCCCGACCAGATCGCCCGCGTCATCGGCTTGATCGGCTATTCGATCCCGGTCTTCTGGCTTGGCCTCATGGGTCTTCTGCTGTTCTACGCCAAGCTCGGATGGGTCAGCGGACCCGGGCGTATTTCGGTGGCGTATCAGGATTTCGTGACGCCGATCACCGGCGTGATCATGCTCGATGCCGCCATGCAAGGTGAGTGGGATGCGTTCTGGGACGCTTTCTCCCATCTGATCCTGCCGGCCTCCGTCCTGGGCCTGCTGAGCGTCGCCTATATCAGCCGCATGACGCGCAGCTTCATGATCAACGAGCTGCAGCAGCAATATGTCATCGCCGCCCGGGTCAAGGGCGTGTCGGAGTGGCAGGTCATCTGGGGCCATGCCCTGCGCAACGCCGTCGTGCCGCTCGTGACGGTGATCGCACTCTCCTACATGCACCTGCTCGAAGGTTCGGTGCTGACCGAGACCATCTTCGCCTGGCCCGGCCTCGGTCGTTACATCACCAATTCCCTTCTCAATGCCGACATGAACGCCGTGCTCGGCGGCACGCTGGTGGTTGGCGCGGTCTTCATCGGTGTCAATCTGTTCTCCGACATCATTGGCCGCCTGGCCGATCCGCGGGCGCGCTGAGGACATGGCCATGACCGAACAGACTTCGTCCGGCTGGGCCGCCTGGCTCATCACCGATTCCCCCGCGTCGCGCCGTCAGGCACGGCTTGGCCAGTATTACCGGCAATGGCTCGCGTTCCGGCGCAACCCCGCAGCCGTCATCGGGCTGACCATCGTCCTGCTGCTGCTACTTGCTGCAGCCTTCGCGCCGCTGCTCGCGCCCTATGATCCGCTGGCGCAGGCCCTCGACAAGCGCCTGCTGCCGCCGTCGGCAACGAACTGGTTCGGCACGGATTCACTCGGCCGGGATATCTTCAGCCGGGTCGTCTACGGCTCGCGCGTCACGCTTGTCATCGTGCTGCTCGTCGTCATCACCGTGGGGCCGATCGGCCTCCTGATCGGCGCTGCTGCAGGTTATCTCGGCGGCTGGGTCGATCGCGTCCTGATGCGCATCACCGACGTCTTCCTGGCTTTCCCGCGCCTGGTGCTCGCGCTCGCTTTCGTTGCGGCACTCGGCCCCGGACTTGAAAATGCGGTCATCGCGATCGCGTTCACGGCCTGGCCGCCTTATGCGCGCGTCGCCCGCGCCGAGACACTGATCATCCGCAACCAGGACTACATCTCCGCGGTCCGGCTGCAGGGGGCGTCGCAATGGCGGATCGTACTCAGGCATGTCGTGCCGATGTGCCTGCCATCCCTGATCGTGCGGTCCACGCTCGACATGGCCGGCATCATCCTGACCGCTGCCGGGCTCGGCTTCCTCGGCCTTGGCGCGCAGCCGCCGATCCCGGAATGGGGCGCGATGATCTCAGCCGGCCGCGAGCAGATCTTCGACCAGTGGTGGGTCGCGACCTTCCCCGGCCTAGCCATCTGCGTTGTCGCGCTCGGCTTCAATCTGCTGGGCGATGGCCTGCGCGACGTCATGGATGCGAGGTGAGATGATGCGCGCACCAGATAGCCCGATCGAACAGCCGCTGCTCGAACTCGACAATCTGCGGGTCAATTTCCACACCGCGACCGGCATTGTCCGCGCCGTGCGCGGGCTTTCCTTCACGCTCGGCCGCGAACGGCTCGGCATTGTCGGCGAGTCCGGCTCCGGCAAGTCGATGACCGGCCGCGCCATTCTCGACCTCATCCCCCATCCCGGCGAGGTTCAGGCCGACAAGCTCGTCTATCGCGGGCAGAACCTGCTGACGATGGACAAGGGCGCGCGCCGCAAGCTGCGCGGCCGCCATATCTCGATGGTGATGCAGGACCCGAAATTCTCGCTCAATCCGGTGAAGACCGTGGGCGAGCAGATCGCCGAAGCCTATCGCGTCCATCACAAGGCGAGTTCGCGTGAGGCCAGGGAACGCAGCCTCACCATGCTGGAAGCGGTCCAGATCCGCGAGCCGGCACGCGTCTACGATCTCTACCCGCACGAAGTCTCGGGCGGCATGGGGCAGCGCGTGATGATCGCGATGATGCTGATCGCCGAACCCGACATCCTGATCGCCGACGAGCCCACGTCGGCCCTCGACGTCACCGTGCAGTTGCAGGTGCTGAAGATCCTCGACGACCTCGTCACCAGCCGCGGCATGGGGCTGATCTTCATCAGCCACGACCTGCATCTCGTGCAGTCCTTCTGCGACCGCGTCATCGTCATGTACGGCGGCAAGGCGATGGAGACGCTGCCGGCCGCCGAACTTGCCGACGAGAGCGCACGCGCCCATCGCCATCCCTATACGCTCGGCCTGCTCGACTGCCTGCCGGATCTCGATCATCGCAAGGACAAGCTCGCCACCCTGAAACGTGACCCGGCATGGCTGGCATGAACATGAACCCCGCCATCATTGTCGAGAAGCTGAACGTCTCCTTCGGCGATTCCCATGTCGTGAAGGACCTCTCCTTCTCGGTTGCATCCGGCGAGAGCTACGGCATCGTCGGTGAATCCGGCTCGGGCAAGTCGACCGTGCTGCGTGTCCTCGCCGGCCTGAACCGCGAATGGAGTGGTGACGTCACGATCCTGGGCAGCAAGCAGCCCAAGGTTCGCGACAAGGCCTTCTATCGCGCCGTGCAGATGGTCTTCCAGGACCCTTATGGCAGCCTCCACCCGAAGAAGACGGTCGACGATACGCTGGCCGAGCCACTGGCCATTCACGGCATCGACGATGCCGAGGCGCGCATCGAACGCGCCATGAAGGATGTCGGGCTGCCGAATTCGTTCCGTTTCCGCTTCCCGCACCAGCTCTCCGGTGGCCAGCGCCAGCGCGTGGCGATTGCGCGCGCACTGGTGCTCGAACCGAAGATCCTGCTGCTCGACGAGCCGACTTCAGCGCTCGACGTCTCGATCCAGGCAGAGGTGCTGAACCTGCTCCAGGCGCTGCGCAAGGAGCGCAATCTGACCTATATCCTGGTCAGCCACGATCTCGCGGTCGTTGCTCATATGTGCGAGCGGCTGCTGGTCATGCAGTTCGGCCGTGGCGTCGAGGAGATGACGGCCGAGACGCTGGCGGCGCGCTCGCCGCAGACGACCTATGCCCAGCAATTGCTGATCGCGAGCGAAGGCTTCCGCCGCCAGACCGCCTGAGCGGCAGGGCGGTTGCGCGTCCTGCCTGCTTGGGTGGAGCGCCAAAACCGTCTAACTCTCGTCGCAGCGATCGGCTAGCTTGGCCCGTATTCGCTGCTGCGGAGTGTGTATGCCCATGGATGCCGTCGCCGATCATGTCGTAAAGCTCGAAGCTGCGCCGGAGCGCACTCCGGTCCCGCCCTTCGATCTCGTGATCTTCGGTGCCAGCGGCGATCTGGCCCTGCGCAAACTCTTTCCGGCGCTGGCCCAGCGCAATCAGGAAGGCGTTCTGCCGGAGGAAAGCCGCATCCTGGCGATGGTGCGCAAGAGCGAGGATGTCGCCGGACTGCCCGGCGAGATCAGCCGGAAGCTCACCGAGGAGGGGCTTTCCGCCGCCAGGATCGAGACATTCCTGCGCAGGCTCTCCGTGGTCCAGGTCGATGCGCTGAAGCCGGAGACCTATGCCGGCCTGCGGCAGGAGCTCGGCGATTCGGAGCGTGTGCGCTCCTTCTATCTCTCGACGCCGCCCGATCTTTTCATCCCGATCTGCGAGAACCTCGCCAGTGCCGGCATCCTGACGCCGACCTCGCGCGTCATTCTCGAAAAGCCCCTGGGGCGGGATCTCGCCTCCGCCCGCGAGATCAACGACGCCGTGGCAAGGATCCTTCCGGAAAGCCGCACCTACCGGATCGATCATTATCTCGGCAAGGAGACGGTCCAGAACCTTCTGGTACTGCGCTTCGCCAACACCCTGTTCGAACGCTCCTGGTCGAGTCGCGACATCGACAATGTCCAGATCACGGTTGCCGAGACGGTCGGCCTCGAGTCGCGCGCCGGCTATTACGACAAGGCCGGACACCTGCGTGACATGGTGCAGAACCACGTGCTGCAGCTGCTCTGCCTGTTTGCGATCGAGCCGCCGAACCTGCTGGAAGCCGATGCCGTCCGCGACGAGAAGGTCAGGGTTCTGAAGGCTCTCAAGCCGATCGTCGGCCCCGATGTGCTGCGGGCGACCGTGCGCGGGCAATATGGCCAGGGCGTCAGCGGTGGCGCTCGCGTCCATGGTTATGCCGAGGAACTCGGCCATGCCAGCAACACCGAAACCTTCGTCGCGATCCGCTGCGAACTCGAAACCTGGCGCTGGGCCGGCGTCCCGATCTATCTGCGCACCGGAAAGCGCATGGCGCAGCGCTATTCCGAGATCGCCGTCACCTTCAAGCCGGTGCCGCACTCGATCTTCGGAAGCGCTGCCGATTGTGGGCGGCTCGATGCCAATCGCCTGATCATCCGCCTGCAGCCCAATGATGGCGTGCAGATGCAGCTGATGATGAAGGTGCCAGGCTCCGGCAAGCTCAAGATCGTCCCGCGCCAGCTCGATCTGCGCTACGACACCGCCTTCGGCGTGCGCTCACCTGACGCCTATGAGCGGCTGCTCACCGATGTGATCCGCGGCGACCAGACCCTGTTCATGCGCCGTGACGAGGTCGAGCAGGCCTGGGCCTGGATCGATCCGATCATTGCCGGCTGGCAGGAGTACTATCCGCAGCCGCATCGCTATGCCGCCGGCTCCTGGGGGCCGTCTCAGGCGATCGGTCTGATCGAGCGCGAAGGGCGATCCTGGGCCGACCCGGAACTGATGGAATGAGCGCGGTGGGGCCGCTCTCCTGGCATCGTTTCGAGACGTTGGCCGGCGCATCGGAAGCGCTGGCCGAAGCTGTCGCAGTGCGCCTGCGTGCCGCCATAGCCGCCCGCGGGGGCGCGTTGCTCGCGGTCCCCGGCGGTACTACGCCGGCACGTTTTCTTGCGGCACTCGGCGCGCACGACCTCGCCTGGGACAGGGTTACCCTGATGCCGACCGACGAGCGCTTCGTCGCGCCGGACGATGCCGCCTCGAACGAGCGCATGATCCGGGACGCCTTCTCCCCTTTGCGTGACGAACGGGCCAGCTTCGTGTCCTTCCACAATGCCGGCGACGATCTCGCCGCGGCAGCGCGTAGCCTCGATGCCGTGCTCTCGCGCCTGCCTGCGATTGACATCCTGGTCAGTGGCATGGGCGCCGATGGGCACATCGCCTCGCTCTTTCCAGGCGACGCTGCAGCTACGCGCAGCGACGACGCAATCCACGCAGTCGCAGCCCGTCCGCCCGGCCTGCCACCTCGCATCTCACTCTCGGCCGCGCGAATCGCGAAGGCAGGTTGGGCAACCCTGCTCATTGCCGGCAAGGAGAAGGAAACGACGCTGGCGACGGCTCAGGCCCTTCCGGCGGCCTATCCGGTCGGCATCCTGCTGCGACGGCCGCAGGGGCTCGACGTTTACTGGGCCAGGGCTTAAGCGAAGGTGCTCAGCGAGGAGATCGAGCCAATGTCAGGCGAACCCGAAATTGCACGCCTCAAGGCCTGTGGCGTTGTCCCGGTCGTCGTGATCGACGAGGCCGAGGTCGCGGTCCCGCTGGCCCGGGCGCTGCTTGCGGGTGGCATCGACGTGATCGAGGTCACGCTGCGCCGCCCTGCTGCACTGGCCGCGCTCGAGAGGATCGCCCACGAGGTGCCGGAAATCCTTTCGGTTGCCGGTACGGTCGTGACGCCCTTGCAGGTCGCAGAGGTCAAGCGGGTGGGCGCGCAGGCTGTGGTCAGCCCAGGCTTCAGCGAGGCGGTGGACGAGGCGATGCGCGCGGCGGGGCTGCCCTGGTTGCCTGGCGTGGCGACGGCGTCCGACTGCATGCGCGCGGTCTCGGCCGGACGGATCACCTGCAAGTTCTTCCCGGCAGAGCAGGCGGGCGGCACGCCGGCGCTGAAGGCGTTGTCCGGACCCTTCCCGCAGCTGAAGTTCTGCCCGACCGGCGGTGTCAGCCTCGCCAATCTCGCCGATTACCTTGCCCTGCCGCAGGTGATCTGCGTCGGAGGATCCTGGCTCGTGCCGGCGGATGCGGTTGCGAAACGCGACTGGGCGCGTGTGACTGAGCTTGCCAGGGAAGCGCGGGAAGCCGTGAAGGCGATCCGCGGCTAAGCGTCATCCCTGATGTTGAAGACGGCTGCCTCCAGCCCGGACTTTCCGGCATGAAGCGCCGCAGAGCAGACCGGGCTGTCGAGGTGGGCGAAGATTGATCCACCCACGACATGCTGGCAGGCGTCCTCGGCCGTCCTTGCGGTGAAGTGCGGATCCACCCTGTCGGCTGCCGCCAGGGGCGATCCATAGGTCGTGATGTAGGTCGCCTGCCCCGGAGCTATATGCACCGGCGTCACAGACAGCGCTTCCGCCGTGATGCTTCCGAGATAAGCCGTGTCATTGGCGAGATCGAGCACCGAACAGATGCGTGGCGTATCATGCGCATCGAACTCCCGGTCGAGGCCGGAAAGCACCCCGATCAGCGCATCTCTTACCGTGTGACCCGCCCGCAACCGCTCGAAAATGGGTCGGGTTTGGGTGCCATTGCTCGCGACGACGTAGCGCTCGGTCCAGAGTAGACTTTCATAGGCGATGTAGGGGCTCTCCGATGCCGCGTCGGCGCTGTTCGCACGCGGCACGATCCGGATCGCGTTGCCAGAGCGCTCTGCAACTCTGTTCGGAAACGATCTGCTCGAAACGCGGTATGCCGAAACCAAGTCTCCGAGAGGCGTTCTGCCGACTGCAATGATGCGGCCGACATAGCGTGAAACGCCCTCCGTCATGCCGGCAGCCTGTCCACCACCAGCTCTGCGATCGCGAGCGAGGACGTCAGCCCGGGGCTCTCGATCCCGAGCAGGTTGACCAGTCCGGGTACGCCATGGATGGCCGGTCCGTCGATGCGGAAATCAGGCATCGGCTCCGTCGGTCCGTGCAGCTTCGGCCGGATACCGGCATAATCCGCGACCAGCGCCCCGTCCTGCAGACCGGGCCAGTAGGTTCGGATCGCCGCGTAGAATCGCTCGGCCCGGGCCGGGTCGACGACCAGATCCTGGTCGTCATCCACCCATTCGACATCCGGGCCGAACTTGACCCGCCCGGCCATGTCGATCGTGGCATGGATGCCGAGCCCGGCTGCTTCAGGGATCGGGTAGACCAGATGCGAGAAGGGCTGCTTCCCCAGCAGTGCGAAGTAGTTGCCCTTGGCGAAAGACTGCTTTGGCACATAGGCGGCAGGAAAGCCGTCGAGCCTGCCGAGAAGGCGGGGCGCGCCGTGGCCGGCCGAATTGACGATGCTGCGGACCGAATAGGTTGCGGGATCGTCGCCGCCGAAATCGACGCTGAACGCCTCGCCCTCGCGGCGCCAGCCGGTGATGGGCGTATTCAGGGCCAGCGAGCCGCCTGCAGCTTCGCACTCTCCAAGCAGAGAGAGCATGAAGGCGTGGCTGTCGACCACGCCGGTCTCTGGCGAGAACAGCGCGATCTCGCAGGCGACCTCGGGCTCGTGCGCCCGCGCTTCGGCGGTGTCGAGATAGCGGAGCGAGTCCACGCCCGAGGCTTTCGCGCGCGCCGCGATCGTTTCCAGTGCCGGGCGCTGGCCCGAAGCTGTCGCGACGATCAGCTTGCCGCAGGCTTTGTGCGGCAGGCCGCGCTCGCCGAGATAGCGATAAAGCTGCTTACGGCCCTCGACGCAGACCTGCGCCTTGAGCGAGCCGGGCGGGTAGTAGATCCCGGCATGGATGACCTCGCTGTTGCGCGCGGAGGTCTGAGTGCCAATGCCGTCGGCGGCCTCGGCGATCACGACCTCGCGTCCGGCGAGCGCAAGCGCGCGCGCCGTTGCGAGGCCGACGACGCCGGCCCCGATGACGAGGCAATCGATATCGGCCATCGTGATCCTGCGATCAGGCTGCGCGCGGCGGCATGGCGATCTCGACGAGGCTCGCCCAATAGGTCACCCCGACCGGGATCGCCGCATCGTTGAACTCATAGGCCGGGTGGTGCAGGCCAGCCGAGTCACCATTGCCCATGAAGATATATGCGCCGGGGCGCTCCTCGAGCATGAAGGAGAAATCCTCCGACCCCATGACCGGCGGGATCTCGGTGTCGATCGCGTCCTTGCCGAAAACGTTCCGCGTGGCGCTGGTCACGAAATCCGTCTGCCCGGCGTGATTGAAGGTCACCGGGTAGCCGCGGTCGTAGTCGACGTCGCATTTGAGATCGAACGCCTTCGCCAGCCCGTCGGCGATCTCGAGGATGCGCTTCTGGGCGAGGTCGCGCATGGCAGGCGTCAGCGTCCGGACCGAGCCCTTGATCTCGACGGTCTGCGGAATGACGTTGAACGCTTCGCCGGCATTGATCGCTGTCGCCGAGACCACGACAGAATCGAGCGGGTCGGCATTGCGCGAGGCGACAGTCTGCAGCGCGGTCACGAGCTGGCAGGCGGCAACCACCGGATCCTTGGTGTCGTGCGGCGCGGCGGCATGGCCACCCTTGCCCTCGATCTTGATCAGGAAGCGATCGGCAGCGGCCATCAGCGGGCCCTTGCGGATGCAGAATTGACCGATCGCCATGCCAGGCTTGTTGTGCAGCCCATAGACCTCCTGCACGCCGAAGCGCTCCATCAGGCCCTCATCGCACATCACCTTGGCCCCGCCGCCGCCTTCTTCTGCCGGCTGGAAGATCACGACCGCGGTGCCGTCGAAATCGCGGGTCTCGGCGAGATATTTCGCGGCGCCGAGCAGCATGGTGGTGTGGCCGTCATGACCGCAGGCATGCATCTTGCCGGGCACGGTCGAGCGGTGCTCGAGATTGGTTTCCTCGTGGATCGGCAAAGCATCCATGTCGGCACGCAGGCCGATTACCTTGCCGGAACCCTGGCGCTTGCCCTTGATCACGCCGACGACGCCGGTCTGGCCAATGCCTGTCACCACCTCGTCGACGCCCCAGGCCCTGAGCTTTTCGGCAACGATGCCCGCCGTGCGATGCACGTCGAAGAGCAGTTCGGGATGGCGGTGAAAATCGCGACGGATCGCGGTGAGCTCGGGCGTCAGCGCCGCGATGAGTTCGGACTTCGGCATCATGTCCTCGGGCAGAGAGGGAAGGTTGGCAGAAATCGGGTTGCCAAGTCATGCAAGCTAGCGCGGTCCGACCGGGTCTGTCCAAGCCGATTGCGGCATGAGGGGGCAGAAGCGGAGGAATGGCGTCGCGACCGCGTATGGTTGCAATCCTCGCATCATTCTGGATCGATGGCTGGTGTCGGCGGCAGATCGTTCTCGCGGTCGAGATGACTGCATGTGTCCGTGTCGCGGGCTTCCAGGAGAGCAGGATCTGTCATGGTGGAGTGGCTTTCAGCCTTCACGTTCTGCTCGCTGCTCAGCGCAGCCGCGGTGTTCGGCCTCCTGCTGCGGAGCCGGTTGCCCGAGGAGCACCTGACCGAAAGGAACATGGAAGCGCTGCGGCTGATCACGAGCCTCCTCGTTACCTTTGCGGCGCTTGTCCTCAGCCTGCAGCTGTCGAGCGTGAAGAGCGCGTTCGACATGGCGTACCGGGACAGGAACGCGGATGCCGGGCAACTGGCCCAGCTCGATCAGTGCCTGCGCAATTTCGGCCCGGGGGCTGAGAAGGCCCGCGAGAATCTCCGGAGCTATACCGCCGCGGTGATCGCGAGCACCTGGCCCGACGAGGAAAGGCCGACCGGCATTGCCTATCCTGATCCCAGCACCATGGGACGCCACGGGGAAAGCCCGACGCTCAGCGTGCTGGTCAATCAGATCGGCCTCGAGATCAATGGCCTCGCCCCTGTCGACGGGTTGCATGCGAACCTAGCTACGGAATGCCGTGCGAATTTCATGAGCCTGCAACAACGTCGTTGGGCGGTGATTGAAGATGCGAGGGACCCGGCGTCGCGGCTGTTCACGAACGTCCTGACGTTCTGGCTGATGCTGGTCTTCGTCAGCTTCGGCCTGCAGGTCCCCCGCAAGCTGCTGGCCGCCATCGTCCTGGCGATCGGTGTGGTTTCGATATCGAGCGTGATGTTCGTGATCGTTGACCTGAACTCGCCCTATGGCGGCCTGTTCGGCATCCCAAGCACATCGATGCGCAATGTGTTCGAGGCCATGAGCCGGTAGGCAGCTCACCTTCATTTCGTGCGAGTGTTGTCGTCGATGCCTTCGCTTGGGGGCGAGGCGACGAATGACGTAGGGCCAGATTGCTGTCCTTTTGCCGGGGATGCCGGCGCCTCTTGCTGCCGGCTGCATCAGTGGCCGCGCTGCAAGGAGGTATCTTCGATGACCCATGCTCGCGGCCGATGTTACGGGTTTTACTCATCGTTCCCTGACACTACCCGCGCCGCTCGGCGCCGAAATCGTGACAACCCTCTGATACTATTGCGGTCATGCGGTGCGGGCACGACTGGCGTGTTTCTTGATCAGCATCGAGCGCTGCGCGGACTTGCTTCCCGCAGCAGGGAAGAAACGCTTATCGGGAGACAACAAGATGAAAAGACTCGCGGGCCTGACTCTCGGACTTACGCTTCTTGCGATTGGCTATGCCGGCGCGGAGGTCCAGAGCAGCAAATACTATGTGTCGCCGGAGCAACTCGACACGACCCGGTTCATGGCGCCTCCGCCATCAGCGGATACGACCCGGCGGGAGCTCGAGATCATGCTAAGCCTGCAGGAGAAGCGAACAGCCGAACAAGCCGAGCGGTCGGTCGCGGACCTTGAGCAGAGCGTCTTTCGCTTCGCCGACGTGATGGGACCCGAATTCACGGCCGAAAAACTGCCGAAAGCGGCGGCATTCTTCACGAAGGTCTACAAGACGGAGAGCGCCTTCAACAAGCAGGGCAAGGAAAAATGGGATCGCCAGCGGCCACCGGTGGTGGACGCTCGTCTCAAGCCGGTCGCCAAATATGCGAACAGCGGCTCTTATCCGAGCGGTCACGCTGCATTCTCGTACCTCACCGCGATCGTGTTGGCCGATATCGTGCCGGAGAAGGGCGAGGCGATCTTCGGGCGTGCCGTCGAATTCGGCGAGAACCGGGTGATCGGCGGAGTGCACTACCCAAGCGACATCCAGGCGGGCCGGGAGATGGCCGCGATGATCGCGGTTCTCGCCTACCGGAACCCCGATTTCCAAAGGGATCTCGAAGGAGCGAAGTCCGAAATCCGCGGCGCCTTGCGACTGGCGCACTGATCCAGCTGTCATGGCAGGTCGGTCCCGTCGCGGGATCGACGCGGTGACGAATTCCCAAGGGGTGGCCGCCTGGACAGGGGGCTGCCCCTTGCGTTGCCATCGGCCTTTTGAGGTGCCGCGTTCAGAACGCCTGCCCGTCGATCTCATCCGGCTTGCCTCCCGTTTGCCATTCCGAAACGACCGCCGCTGCACCTTGGTGTAGCGGTCAGCGCCACGGACTTGCTGGAACGGTCCGGCATCGGAATGCACCGGAGATCTCGCGTGGAAACTTCCCTCTATCTGCCGGTCAAACACTTCCTCGAAGGCCTGGGCTATTCCGTGAAGGGTGAGGTCGGGCGCTGCGACCTTGTTGGTCTCAAAGGCGATGATCCGGCTGTCGTCGTGGTGGGAGAATTGAAGCTGACCTTCAATCTCGAACTCATCCTGCAGGGCGTGGACCGGATGAAGCTCGGTGACGAGATCTGGCTTGCAGCCCGGTTGTCGGCGCGGGGGAAGGGACGCGAGAGCGATTCCCGCTACCGCAATCTGTGCCGGCATCTCGGTTTCGGCCTTCTCGGGGTCGCTTTGTCCGGTCGCGTCGATATCCTCGTTTCCCCGGCCGCGCCGACGCCGCGCAAGGATGCCAAGCGGCGTTCGAAGCTCGTGGAGGAGCACAAGCGGCGTCGGGGAGACCCTGTCGCAGGCGGCGGTTCGCGCGCACCGATCATGACGGCCTACCGGCAGCAGGCGCTCGCTTGCGCTGCAGCCATGACGGCAGGCCCGCAGCGGCCGCGCGATCTCAAACAGTCATGCCCGGACGCACAGAAGATCCTGCACCGCAACGTCTATGGCTGGTTCGAGCGAGCCGATCGCGGCGTCTACGCCCTGACCGACGCCGGCCGCACGGCTCTGGCGAGATGGGTGGCAACGTCGGTTCCGGACCCCCTCGTACCTGGGCAGCACGGAGTCGTGCCTCCGGTGGCGGACACCAACGAGGGCCTCTCCGCCGCGGCCTGCTGATTGGCGCATCGCGCTTCCGCCCGCAGCCGGGGGATGGATCGGTCTAGCAGGCGCTCGCAGCGAGATAGATCTCGGCGATCCGTTCGATTCCGGCCTGGTCGGCGGTGTCGAAGCGGGAGGGGTGGGGGCTGTCGAGATCGATCACGCCGATTACCTCACCGTCGCGGAGTAGCGGCACGACCAGTTCCGAGCGCGAGGCTGCATCGCAGGCGATATGGCCGGGAAACGCATGGACGTCTTCCACCAGCATGGATTGCCGGCGAGCGACCGCCGCTCCGCAGACGCCGCGCCCGACGGGAATGCGGACACAGGCCGGCTTGCCCTGAAACGGCCCGAGCACGAGCTCGCCGTCCCGCATGATGTAGAATCCGGCCCAATTCAGATCCGGCATCATCTGGAACAGCAGTGCCGAGGTATTGGCCGCGTTGGCGATCGGGTCGCTTTCTCCCGCCAGCAGGCCCTCAAGCTGCGAGGTCAGCTCGCGATAGAACCCTGCCTTGTCGCTGCTCGCGATTGCTTGTGCCTGAAACATGGCTGCTCACCTCCGGCGCTCGCCCTTCGTTATGGCGCTCCCTAGCATCGCGCAGGGGCGACAGCGAKAGCGCAATGGTGCGTATCGATCCACTTGGCTACAAGGAACGCAGCGCCGGGGTTTCTCTCCCTGCATGATTCCTCGCCTTGATGAAGTGATGTCCACCATGTCCGAGATTCAACCCATTCGCGAAGCGGTCATCCCGGAGCTGCCGAACTATTATCGGGGCAAGGTCCGCGAGAATTACGATCTGCCGGACGGGCGCCGCATTCTGATCGCCACGGACCGCCTCAGCGCCTTCGATCGCGCTATCGCCTGCATTCCGTTCAAGGGGCAGGTGCTGACCCAGACAGCCCGGTTCTGGTTCGAGAAGACCGCGGATATCTGCCCGAACCATGTGCTGGAATATCCGGACCCCAACGTCGTCGTCGGCCAGAAGCTCGATATCCTTCCCGTCGAGATCGTGGTGCGCGGCTATCTCGCGGGCACGACCAGCACATCGGTGCTGACCATGTACAAGCAGGGCAGGCGGGATCTCTACGGCATCCGTTTCCCGGATGGCCTGCGCGACAACGAAGCGCTTCCTCATGCCGTCATCACGCCGACCAGCAAGGCCTTCGACGGCGGCCATGACGAGCCGCTTTCCCCGGACGAGATCGTCGGCAGCAAGCTCCTGACCCAGGAACAGTGGGATACGGTGTCCGGCTATGCGCTGGCCCTGTTCGCCCGGGGGCAGGACATCGCGCGCGGACGTGGGCTCATCCTTGCCGATACCAAATACGAGTTCGGTACCGATCGGCAGGGCCGGATCATGCTGGCCGATGAGATCCATACCCCCGATAGCAGCCGCTACTGGTTCGCCGAGAGCTACCCGGCGCGCTTTGCGGCGGGAGAGCGGCCGGAGAGCTTTGACAAGGATTTCGTGCGCAACTGGGTCGCCGCACGCTGCGATCCCTACAACGAGCCGATCCCCGAGATCCCGGACGAGCTCATCGCGCAGACCTCGCAGGTCTATATCCGCGCCTTCGAGACCATTACGGGCCAGGCGTTTGAGGCCCCTGCCGGCCAGGAGCCGCCGGTGGATAGGATCCGCCGGAACCTGGCGCGCTATTTCTGAGGTCAGTTTGGGGCGCGCATGTCTCCAAGCATCGTCGGGATGAGCTCCGATACGGTCGGATGGATCGGAACAGCGCGCAGCAGCCTGTCATAGGGCGCGCCCGCATTCATTATGTCGAGGATCCCATGGATCGCCTCGTCGCCGCTCGTCCCGAGGATCGCAGCGCCGAGGATGCGGCGCGTCTCGGCATCGGCAATGACGCTCATGAAACCAAGCGTCTCGCCCTTCTCGATGGCGCGGCCGACGCGCGTCATCGGCCGGCGGCCAACCAGCAACGGCCGGCCGCTGGCGTGCGCCTGGGCAAGCGTCATGCCGACCCGCCCGAGCGGCGGATCGATGAAGAGCCCATAGGCCGGGATGCGGTCACTGACCTTGCGCGTCTCTCCATCGAGTAGATTGGCGGCGACGATCTCGAAATCATTATAGGCCGTGTGCGTGAAGGCGCCGCGGCCATTGCAGTCGCCGATTGCCCAGATGCCGGGGACATTGGTCGCCAGGCTGTCGTCGACCTCGATATAGCCTCGTGCATCCGTTGCGACCCCGGCCTTGT
Source organism: Allobosea sp. 05T439 (assembly GCF_056396005.1). Lineage (NCBI taxonomy): Bacteria > Pseudomonadati > Pseudomonadota > Alphaproteobacteria > Hyphomicrobiales > Alloboseaceae > Allobosea > Allobosea sp. 05T439. Next base: position 218,663 of record NZ_JBFTKP010000006.1, read on the forward strand.
CGAGACCGAGATCGTCGGTGTTCGGGCGGCGCCCGACGGCAAGCAGGACATGTGACCCGATGATCTCGGGTGCGCCGGAAGTGCAATCCACGCCGACCGCGATGCCCTCCGGGTGGGGAGCGAATCGAATGCACTCCGCGCCGGTCCGGATCTCGATCCCTTCGGCGACAAGGATATCGCGGATCGCCTCCGAAACCTCTTCGTCCTCGCGGGACACGAGATGTGGACCCTTCTCGACAACAGTGACGGCTGCACCGAAGCGGCGGTGCATCTGAGCGAATTCGAGGCCGATATAGCTGCCGCCGATGACGACGAGATGCTTCGGCACCGTGTCGAGACCAAGGATCGAGGTGTTGGTCAGGTAGGAGATGTCGCCGATCCCGGGCATGTCCGGCACGACGGCGCGCCCGCCGACATTCAGGAAAATGCGGGGTGCGCTGATTACATCGTCGCCCACCCGCATCCGGTCGGCGCTCTCGAAGCGCGCATGCCCGGTGAGGACGGTGCAGCCCTTCATCCCGCGCAGCCAGGTCTCGATATTGCGGCGCGAATTGGCGGAGAGGAGGGCGGCTCGCTCCTTGACCTTCGACATGTCGATGCGCGGCGGCGTATCCAGGATGACGCCGTACTCGGCGCCACGGCGCGCGAGATGCGCAGCATAGGCACTGGCGACCAGCGTCTTGGTCGGCATGCAGCCGGTGTTGACGCAGGTGCCGCCAAAGAGATGGCGTTCGACGATCGCAACCGACAGGCCGGCACCGGTCATCCGGCCTGCCAGTGAAGGTCCGGCCTGGCCGGCCCCGATGATGATGGCGTCGAAAGTCCGGTTCATCGCGCGGCCACCACGATCAGCCAGGCGGCGAGTAGCGCCACCACGTCCTCGATCAGCGCGGCAGGCCTGTCGCGACCGAAAGCTCCTGCGAGGCCCGCCCGGGCTGCGGCCCCGCCAAGCGTACCGGCGACGGCGCCAACCGCGCCCGCGATCGCGCCAAGCGCGAGCGATCCGGCCGCGGCGCCGATGGCCGCGCCGGACAGGGCGCCTGTCACGATGCGGCCGCCGAACTGCGTCGGGACCTTGCGGCTCGCCGTCGACGGCAACTTGTCGGTGATCAGTTCGCCGATGGCCAGCGCGGTCAGGATCCAGGGCGTCCAGGCATAGCCCAGGAAGGCCAGGGGGCTGGCACCGAGGTTGATCCAGCCGAGATGGGCGGCCCAACTGACGGCGGCCGGTGCCATCATGGTGCGCAGCCCGGCCACGACCCCGATGAGCACTGCGAGCAAGACGGCCATGGTCTTCCCTCGAACGGCAGGGTATCGCCGCCCAAGACAACGCTAGCTCATCGCGCAGGTCAACTCATCGTTGACCGGTCGGCTCCCTGGCGTAAGGTCAAGCATCAAACCCGGCGGCAACGAGGTTGCCTTACACCCCGTACTCCTTGCGCCACGCCGCGAAATCGTCGAGCGAGACGTTGGAGCCGCAGAGGATCAGGCCGACGCGCTCCCCGGGCTTGAACATCTCCTTGCGCGCCACGGCTGCGGCAACCACGCAGCCTGCCGCCGGCTCGATCAGCACCCTCCCGTTCTGCAGCACCCAGGCCATTTCGCGCACGGCCTCGGCATCGGGCACGGTGACGATCTCCTCCAGATACTGGCGCGCTGCCGCCATGGTGCGTTCGGTCGCGAAGGGGGCGCCGAGCGCGCGGGCGATCGAGGTCGGCCGGATCGGTACCGGCTTGCCGGCCTCCAGCGCCTGGGTCATCGTCGTTGCCCCCTCCGTCTCGACGCCATGAATGCGCACCGCCGGGTCGAGTCCCTTGAGAGCCGTGCCGACTCCGGCCACGAAGCCGCCGCCGCCGATCGAGATAAAGACATGGTCGAGGCGCCCGCTGGCATCATTCGCCAGTTCGAGGCCGAGCGAGCCATGGCCGGCGATGATCGCCGGATCGTCATAGGAGTGGACATTGGTCATGCCCTTCGCCGCGTACTCGTCGGCCTTGGCAAAGGCCTCGATCGCGTCCTCGCAAAGTTCGACCTCGCCGCCGGCCTGCCGGGTGAGCTCGACATTGAAGGGCGCGACATTCTTCGCCATCAGCACGAGCGCGCGGGCGCCCATCGATTTGGCGACCATCGAAACCGCGATCGCGTGGTTGCCGCCGGAAACGGTGACGATGCCGCGCTTCAGCTCGTCCTCGCTGAGCGCCATCAGCTTGTTGAAGCAGCCGCGCACCTTGAACGAACCGCCGAGCTGCAGGCTCTCCACCTTCACCACGGTCTCGACGCCGAGCCGCGCCGAGAGGCCGGCGCTATGGAAGCTCGGAGTGCGCCGCACCTTGCCGGAGATGCGGGTGGCGGCAGCCTGGATATCGGCGAGCGTGACGTCGAAATTCATGGGACTGGACTTCTCTCATGGCCCGGCGGCGCCGGCGTCTCGGCGCGCACATCAACGCGTCCGGCGCAGGCCGGTCAAGCCACAGCTGACGATTGACCTGGCTGTCAGGCTGCCTAGCGTGTCGGCATGAAACCTGCCTTCCCGTCTGCCTTTGGAGATCCGACCCCGTGAAATACACCCCCAAGGAAATGCTGGCGAAGCTGGTTTCGTTCAATACGGAATCGCAGCGCAGCAATCTCGAGCTCATCCATTTCTGCCGTGATTACCTCGCCAGCCTCGGTGTCGAGAGCACGATCGTTCCGAGCCCCGACGGCCAGAAGGCCAATCTCTATGCGACGGTCGGACCGGCGGTTGCCGGCGGCGTCGTGCTCTCCGGGCACACCGACGTCGTTCCCGTCGCGGGGCAGGACTGGAGCTCCGATCCCTGGACGCTGACCGAGCGCGACGGCAAGCTCTACGGTCGTGGAGCCTGCGATATGAAGGGCTTCGACGCGACCGCGCTGGCGCTGGTGCCGGAGATGATCGAGGCCGGGTTGAAGCGCCCGGTCCATATCGCGCTCTCCTATGACGAGGAGGTCGGCTGTCTCGGCGCGCGGATCATGATTGAGGCCATGGTCACTGCTGGCCTCACGCCGTCGGCGGTGATCGTCGGCGAGCCCTCGATGATGCAGGTCGTCACCGGCCACAAGGGCGGTACGCGGATGAAGACGACGGTGCGCGGCCATGCGGTGCATTCGAGCCGCGTCGACATCGGCGTGCCGGCCGTCATGATCGCCGGCAAGCTGATCGCTTGGCACGACGAGGTCATGGCGGAAAACAAGACCCGGACCCCGAATGATAACGGTTTCGAACCGCCCTACACGACGCTGCATGTCGGCGTGGTCCAGGGCGGCACGGCCGTCAACATCACGGCCGAACATTGCAGTTTCACCCATGAGGTGCGCGTCATTCCTGGCGAGCGCGACCAGAATTACGTCGAGCGCTACCGCGCCCGCATCGCCGAACTCGAGGCCGGGATGAAGGCGATCGCGCCCGAGACGGGCATCGAGATGGAAGTCACCTCCTTCACGCCCGCGCTCGGACCGGAGCAGCGTGGCGAGGCGGAGGCCCTTTCACGCCGGCTGACCGGCGACAATGGCAGCCATGTCGTCGCCTATGGCACCGAGGGCGGGCTGTTCCAGGCGGCAGGCTGGTCGACGGTGGTCTGCGGCCCGGGCGATATCGCCCAGGCTCACCAGCCCGACGAGTTCATTACGGTAGCCCAGCTCGATGCCGGGGCGCGGTTCATCCGTGGCGTAATCGCCGAATTGGCACGCTGAGAGATATCCGACGCCATGAACGTCCGTTCCTGGCGTCGATTTTGATGGTTGCGTGTGAGCCTTGGGTTCGGTGCGCAAGAAAATGCAATCTGGAGCGTTTCTCATCAGCCGTACTGGACGCCGCTCACGAAGCGTCATTAATCTGCCATCTTCTTTCGCCGGGCGCTTGGGAGGCGCCCGGCGGGAGCCGCTCCCGGGAGGAGTGGGTAGCAAAAACGATTGGGAGCGATCGAATTATGTCATTCAAGACGAACTGCCTCGCCGCGGTTGCGGCTCTGGCGCTGATGTGCGGCGCCGCGCAGGCACAGACACTGCGCTATGCCAACCAAGGCGAGCTCAAGTCGCTCGATCCCTATACCGTCAACGAGACCACCACCAATGCCCATCTCGGCCACCCCTATGAGGGCCTGACGGCGCGCGGCAAGGACCTCAAGATCGAGCCCGCCCTCGCCGAGAAGTGGGAAGTCTCCGATGACGGCCTGAAATGGCGCTTCTTTCTGCGCAAGGGCGTGAAGTTCCACAATGGCGAGGATTTCACCGCCGATGACGTGATCTTCTCGGCCGAGCGCGTCCGCGCCCCCGGCTCGAACTTCACCACGCGCATTCCGACCGACGCCAAGTTCACCAAGGTCGATGATTACACGATCGACGTGACGCTGAGCTCCCCGAACCCGATCCTGAATGCCCAGTGGGACACCTGGTACATCATGTCGAAGAAGTGGGCGGAGGCGAATAACGCCGTCGCTCCGACACCGGCAGCGGCGACGACGCCGAGCCACGCCTCGCTCAATGCCAATGGCACCGGCCCGTTCAAGATCGAGAGCCATCAGCCCGGCGTGAAGACCGTCTTCAAGGTCAACGAGAACTGGTGGAACAAGAAGGTCGAGCACAATCTCAAGGAGATCGTGTTTACGCCGATCGCTTCTGATGCGACCCGGGTCGCGGCCCTGCTCTCGGGCGAGGTCGACGTGATCGAGCCGGTTCCGATCCAGGACATCCAGCGTGTCAACAGCGCCGGCAATGTCCAGGTCATGACCGGGCCGGAACTGCGCACGATCTTCCTCGGCATGGACCAGACCCGCGACGAACTGCTCGAATCCAACGTCAAGGGCAAGAACCCCTTCAAGGACCCGAAGGTTCGTCAGGCTTTCTACCAGGCGATCGACATCGAAACGATCAAGAGCCGCGTCATGCGCGGCCTGTCGACTCCGTCGCCGCTGATGATCGCGCCGGAACTTTTCCCGCACGCCGGCTTCACGCGGGCCAAGTTCGACACCGAGGCCTCCAAGAAGCTCCTGGCCGAGGCCGGCTATCCCAACGGCTTCGAAGTCGGCATGGATTGCCCGAACGACCGCTATGTCAATGACGGCCAGATCTGCCAGGCCGTGGTCGGCATGCTGGCTCGCGCCGGCATCAAGGTGAACCTGAACGCTCAGCCGAAGGGCCAGTACTTCGCCAAGGTGCTGAAGTCGGGCGGCTACAAGACCTCGTTCTACCTGCTCGGCTGGACCCCCGGGACCTTCGACAGCCACAACGTGCTCAACGACATCCTGGGTTGCCGCGATGTCGCCGGCTCGTCGCGCGGAGAGTCGAATCTCGGCGGCTACTGCAACAAGAAGGTCGACGCGCTGACCGACAAGATCCTGGTCGAGCCCGATACCGCCAAGCGCGACGCCATGATCAAGGAAGCCTTCAAGATCACGGTGGACGAGTTCGCCTATATCCCTCTGCATCAGCAGGCTCTCGCCTGGGGTGTCTCGAAGAAGGTCAAGCTGACCCAGCGCGCCGACAACTCGGTCCTGCTCTATTACGCCACCAAGGAGTGACGTGAGAGGCGCGCGGAGCGATCCGCGTGCCTTCCTTCATCCTCATCGTCATCCCGGACAGACGGTGCAGCCGCGCTGAACCAGGATCCGTTGCAGCGCATGGCGCTCCTGCTGGATTCTGGATCTCCGCGTCCCCCCAGCCCGGGATGGCCGCGCGTTTTCCGACCTCGGCAAACCGGGGATTCAAGGCGGCCATGTTAGCTTTCATTCTGCGTCGGCTGTTTCAGTCGCTTCTCGTCATGCTGAGCGTGGCGCTGATCGCCTTCGCGATGTTCCGTTTCGTCGGCGATCCGGTGAACCAGCTCGTCAGCCTCGACACGCCGCAGGCGCAGGTCGAGCAGATCCGGCGCTCGCTCGGCCTCGACGACCCCGTCATCGTCCAGTTCTTCCGCTATATCTACAACGCCGCCCGGCTCGAATTCGGCGTGTCCTACCAGTTCCGGCTTCCGGTGATTTCGCTGCTGGGTGACCGCGCGCCGGCGACGCTCGAACTCGCCTTCATGTCGGCCCTGTTCTCGCTCCTCGTCGGCATCCCGATGGGTGTCTACACCGCGCTGAAGCGCGACAGCTGGCTCGCCAAGATCTTCCAGGCAGTGTCGCTGATCGGTATCAGTCTGCCGACCTTCCTGATCGGCATCCTCCTGATCTACCTGTTCTCGGTCACGCTTGGCCTGCTGCCATCCTTCGGGCGCGGCGAGGTCGTGAAGATCGGCAGCTGGTGGACGACAGGCCTGCTGACCGTGTCCGGCCTCAAGGCACTGATCCTGCCCTCGATCACGCTCGGCCTGTTCCAGATGACGCTGATCATGCGCCTCGTCCGCGCCGAGATGCTCGAAGTGCTGCGGGCAGATTACATCAAGTTCGCCCGGGCGCGTGGGTTGCGCACCCGGACGGTCAATTTCGGCCATGCGCTCAAGAACACGCTGGTTCCGGTCATCACCATCGCCGGACTGCAGCTCGGCTCGATCATCGCCTTCGCCATCATTACCGAGACGGTGTTCCAGTGGCCGGGTATGGGCCTGCTCTTCCTGCGGGCCGTCCAGAACGTCGATATCCCGATCATGGCTGCCTATCTGATGCTGATCTCCTTCCTGTTCGTCAGCATCAACCTGGTCGTCGACCTGCTTTATGCCGCCGTCGATCCGCGCCTGCGCGCGACGATCGGTGCGCACTGAGCTGGCGGAGAGTTGAAACCATGAGCATGACCACTCAGCCGCCCGCTTCGCCCGAGAAGATCCCGACCCGCTGGGAACGCTTCCTCGACAGCGACATTCTGGCCAGCTTCCTGCGCTCCAAGGTGACGATGGTCGCTGCCTTCGTCGTGCTGCTGCTGTTCATCGGCGCGGCCTTCTCCCCCTGGATCGCACCGACCAATCCCTTCGACCCTGCCTCCGTCTTCCTCGCCGACGCCAACATCCCGCCGGCCTGGCAGCAGGGCGGGGAGGCCCGCTTCATCTTCGGCACCGACGACCAGGGGCGGGATCTCTATTCGGCCATTCTCTACGGCCTGCGCGTCTCGCTGGTGGTGGGCGGCCTCGGAGTGATCCTCGCCGCCTCGATCGGCATCACGCTCGGCCTGCTCGCGGGCTATCTCGGCGGACGTGTCGATTCGCTGATCATGCGCATCGCCGATGTCCAGCTCACCTTCCCGGCGATCCTGATCGCGCTTCTGATCGATGGCGTCGTCCGCGGTATCTTCAAGAGTGCCGCGCGCGAGGACACCGCGATCTATGTTCTGGTCATCTCGATCGGCCTGTCCTTCTGGGTGCAATATGCCCGCACCGTGCGGGGCTCGACGCTGGTCGAGCGCAATAAGGATTATGTTCAGGCGGCACGCCTCGTCGGCCTGCCGGCGCCGCTGATCATGCTGCGCCATGTCCTGCCCAACGTGATCGGCCCGGTTCTCGTCATCCTGACGATCAATCTGGCGCTCGCCGTCATCACCGAGGCGACGCTTTCCTTCCTGGGTGTCGGCCTGCCGCCGACGCAGCCCTCGCTCGGCACTCTGATCAGCATAGGCAACCGCTACCTGTTCTCCGGCGACTGGTGGATCGTCGCCTTTCCCGGCGTGACCCTGGCGATCCTGGTGCTGGCGGTGAACCTGCTCGGCGACTGGCTGCGCGATGCGCTCAATCCGCGGCTGAGGTGACCCGATGACCGTCCCCGTTCTTTCCGTCCGTGACCTGACCGTCGAGTTCGTGACGCGGCGCGGTACCTTGCGCGCGCTCGACAAGATCTCCTTCGATATCGCACGCGGCGAAGTGCTCGGTGTCGTCGGCGAATCCGGCGCGGGCAAGTCCGTCACCGGTTCCGCGATCATCGGCCTGATCGATCCGCCGGGGCGCATCGCCGGCGGGGAGGTCGTGCTGTCGGGCGAGCGCGTCGACAATCTGCCGCCCGAGGCGATGCGCAGGATCCGCGGCAAGCGGATCGGCATGATCTTCCAGGATCCGCTGACCAGCCTGAACCCGCTCTACCGGGTCGGCGAGCAGTTGATCGAGACGATCCGGACTCATACCAGCCTGAGCGCAGCGGATGCCCGCGCGCGCGCCATCGCCCTGCTCGACGAGGTCGGCATCCCGGCGCCGGAGCGGCGGATCGACGGCTATCCGCACGAATTCTCCGGCGGCATGCGCCAGCGTGTCGTGATCGCGCTCGCGCTCTGCGCCGAGCCCGAGTTCATTATCGCCGACGAGCCGACGACTGCGCTCGACGTCTCGGTCCAGGCCCAGATCATCGCGCTGATCAAACGCCTCTGCAGTGAGCGCGGCACTTCGGTGATGCTGGTGACCCATGATATGGGCGTCATCGCCGAAACGGCCGACCGGGTCGCGGTGATGTATGCCGGCCGGATCGCCGAGATCGGCCCGGTCCGCGATGTCGTCAAGGACCCGCTCCACCCCTATGCGAAGGGGCTGATGGGCGCGATCCCGTCGATCGAGGGTGATGCCGACCGCCTCGTGCAGATTCCCGGCGCGATGCCCCGGCTTTCGGCCATTCCGCGGGGATGTGCCTTCAATCCGCGCTGCGCTCATGCCTTCGCCCGCTGCCATGTCGAGCGGCCCGAGCTGACCAGGGTCGGCGACCGGCAGGTCGCCTGCCATCTCTACGACCAGCCCAATGCGGAGATCGCAGCGTGAGCCAGCTCCCTCCGCCTAACGCCGCCTTCGTCCAGGTCCGCGACCTGAAGCGCGTCTTCGACGTGTCGAAGCCCTGGCTCAACCGCATGCTCGAACGCGCGCCGAAGCAGTATCTGAAGGCCGTCGACGGGGTTTCCTTCGATATCCGCAAGGGCGAGACCTTCGCGCTCGTCGGTGAATCCGGCTCGGGCAAGTCCACCGTCGCGCGCATGGTGGTCGGCCTGCTGCCACCCTCGGGCGGTACTGTCAGCATCGCCGGCATCTCGATGAACGACGTTGCGGTCGCGCAGGAGCGTCAGCGGATGCGTCGGCGCATCCAGATGATCTTCCAGGATCCCTATGCCAGCCTGAATCCGCGCTGGCGTGTCGGCCGGATCATCGCCGAGCCGATCCGCGCCTTCGACATCATCGAGGGCGAAGGCGACATCAATGCCCGCATCGGCGAATTGCTGACGCTGGTCGGCCTGCATCCCGATGACGCCAAGAAGTTCCCGCACGAGTTCTCCGGGGGGCAGCGCCAGCGCATCGCGATCGCACGCGCGCTCGCCTCGAATGCCGAGTTCATCGTCTGCGACGAGCCGACATCGGCGCTTGATGTCTCCGTGCAGGCGCAAATCCTCAACCTGATGCGCGATCTGCAGCAGAAATTCGGGCTGACCTATCTCTTCATCTCGCACAACCTCGCCGTGGTCCGGCATATGGCGACGCGCATCGGCGTGATGTATCTCGGCCGGCTTGTGGAAGTTTCGGAGGGCAAGCAGCTCTTCTCGGCCCCGCGCCATCCCTATACCCGCATGCTGCTCGATGCGGTTCCGGATCTCGCCATGGTCGGCAAGGCGCGCGAGGGCGTGAAGGGGGAAATCCCGAACCCGATCAACCCGCCCTCCGGCTGCACCTTCCATCCGCGCTGTCCGCTGGCGTTCGACCGCTGCAAGATCGAGAATCCGCCGGTGATCGACGGTGTCGCCTGCCATGCCGTGAACGGCGACCGGGCGGCGGCGGCCTGAGCCGCGCCGCTCAGGGGGCGATCAGGAGGAAGCAGGCCCGCCGGCCTTTGGCCTGCTGTTCGCTGCAGGCTGCGGCATCAATGGCGCGAGCGGTCGCTCGGTCCGGTATTGCCCGCGGGCAATCGCCGTGAACATCAGGGCGACGGAGGCGAGCGTCATCAGCCACCAGGTCTGGAAGGTGGCAAAGCCCAGAACGGCAAGCGCGAAGGCCGTGACATAGGCAGCAGTGACGCCGGCGGCGAGCGCTCCCGCCATCTGGCCCGCGGCCTTGATCGCAAAGTACAGGCAGATCGCGGCCGAAGCGGCTCCGACAAGGCCGAGCTCGAACCAGAACTCGAACAGAATGGTCGTCGGCGTGTCTTGAGGCAGGCCACCCGTCAGGCGGCCGCGCAGCACGGTGTCGAGGCCGTGCCCGGTGATCAGCTGAACCGGTTCGCGGCTGACGATGTCGGCCCAGATGCCGAGGGTGAGGGCGAGATCGTCGGGCAAGCGCGATGCGATCGGCATCAGCAGGAAGGGCAGGAGCGGCGCCAGCAACATCAGCCCGGCAACGATAATGGCGATGGCGCGAGCGGCGACGACCCGATTGGCGCTGATCGCTCCGAAGGCCACCGTGCCGCAGATCATCGCCACCGCCTCGCCATCCTCGAAGCGGGTCATGGCAAGCAGGCCGACGGCGAGAGCGAGGCCCAGTGCGCTCAAGCCGCGCGCACGCGAGAGGAGCCAGGCGAAGGCGGGCCACGACATGATCAGCACGACGCTGACGCCGCGTTCGACGCCCGGAGAGACGCCAGCGGCGCTCATGTTCCCGGCGACCAGCAGCGCGAGAGCAAACAGCGCGGCGATGCCGGTGCCGAGCGGCACGAGATTGAGGTTCGAGGCGCGCATGCGTTCCGGGAGCGCCGCGGCACCGCAAAAGCCGAGCGCGACGGCAAGAACCAGATTGGTGGCCTTCTCGGTCGCCGAAAGCGTGTAGGGGCTCCAGACCAGCGAGAGCAGGGCCCAGGCCACGAGCCCCATCAGGATCATGCCTGGCCGGCTCAGCAGGGAATCCCTCAGATTCCTGCCGAACTGGCCACGCTCCTCGATCAGCGAGGAAATGATGAGCAACGCAACCCCGATCGGCGCGAGCACGACGGCCGCGCGACGCGACACCAGCGACGCTATCGGTAGCGCCAGCGCAAGCGTGGCGAAGCCGATGCGACGCAGCAGCAAGGCTGCGTCCGCGGCGGGGTCAATCGGGGCATTGGCGTTGTGGCGGATCATGGACGGCAACCGAACAAACGGCTTTGACCGGAGAACACGCCGGACGTCAGCCCCGCAGCACCCTAGCTTGTGGCGGCCCGCGCGACTGTAGGTGCGCTGCAACAGTGAGCCGGCATCTGACGCAGGGCCATGACGCCATCATAGCACCTTGCGGTCACGGTTCTGGCTGCGGATGATATTTCGTGGGATGGAGGGACGATGAACACGCTTGCCGCAATCGTCTATTCCTCCGGTTTCCAGATCGATGCATTCATGGTTGGCCTTGCCAGCCAGATGAAGCGGCAGGGGTTGAAGCTCGGCGGTGTCGTCCAGCACAACGGCGATGATTGCGGGGATGGCTGTCACGCCATGGCGCTGGAGGACCTCGCGAATGGCCGGCGCTTTCCGATCAGCGAGGATCGTGGTGCGGGCGCGTCGGGTTGCCGGCTCGACGTCGCCGGCCTTGCGGCAGCGGGAGGAGCGGTCGCGGCCGCTCTGACGGGAAACATCGATCTCGTGATCGTCAACAAGTTCGGGCGGCAGGAGCAGCTTGGTCAGGGCCTGCGCCAGGAGATCGCGGCCGCGGCGCTATCGGGCCTGCCCGTGCTGATCGCCGTTCGCGAGGATTTCGTTTCGGCCTGGCGTGAGTTTGCCGGCGATGACTGGACCCCATTGCCGCCTGAGGGCCGAGCGGTGGAGACCTGGGCTGCGGATCGGCTCGGTGTGCCGGCGTGAGGCCCGGCGCCGCCGATCGCGAACGCGAGATGCGACGCTTGCGGGCCATGGCATGACCATCCCTCCAACGCTTGGTCTCCTCCTCGCCGGCGGGCTCGCGCGCCGCATGGGCGGTGGCGACAAGCCGCTTCGGCTGATCGCCGGGCGCAGCATTCTCGCCCATGTCGTCGATCGCCTGGGGCCGCAATGCGACGGACTTCTGATCAATGCCAATGGCGACCTGTCGCGCTTCGCTGAATTCGGCCTGCCGGTGGTCGCCGACAGCGTGCCCGGTTTCGCCGGGCCGCTGGCCGGCATCCTGGCCGGGCTCGACTGGATGGCCGCGAACCGCCCCGGACATGCCTGGATGGTCAGCGTTGCGGCAGACACCCCCTTCATCCCGCGTGATCTTGTGCAACGGCTCCATGTGGCGCGCGCAGCGGGCAATGTTCCGCTGGCCTGCGCTGCATCGGGCGGCTGGGACCATCCGGTGATCGGGCTGTGGCCGGTCGCGCTGCGTGACGACTTGCGGCATGCACTCACGGTCGAGGATGAGCGAAAGATCGGCCGCTGGACGGCGCGCCATGGTGTTGCGGCGGCGGAGTGGCCGGTCGATCCGGTCGACCCGTTCTTCAATGCCAATCGCCCTGATGACCTGGTCGAGGCCGAGCAGCTTCACGCGCGGCTGAGCGATGCGTGATGGTGGGTTGGGGCGCCCGCTGTACCAGCTTGCCGCAGAGCCCGGCTCTGAGGGCGCGTGCCGGCTTCGCTACGGAAGCGCGAAGGTGCATTGGAAACCATCGAACAGCGTCAAACAGGCGCGCCGAGGCATGGATCTCAGGTTTCTGCGCCCGATGGCGTCAGCACGGGCCAATCGCTCTCGTCAGCCTTCCAGCAGCGCTTTGAGACGCCTCAGATCGCTCGTGACCCAGTCGGCATCGCGGGCGAAATCGTCGTCGCTCATCTCGGCCCGCTTGTAGAGAGTGAAGATCACCTCGCTGCCATCGCCATTGGCGAGGGCGCGCATCGGGTTGTGCATCGGCTCCCCGTGATCGGGGATCACGGCATGGTCGAGCACACCGTAAGGATTGGGTTCGCTGAACAGGATGCGCATCAGGCCCAATGGGGTCTCGGCAGCCCAGGTCATGCCTTCGATATGCCTGAAACTATGGCCCAGCCCTTCGGCCCATTTCGGGAAGTTACGGGGCTCTGCCAGAAAGCCGTAGACCTGCTCAATCGGCCTGCCGATCGAGATGCTGATATGGCGCGCGGGCTGAACGGGCATGGAACGACCTCCTTTCGGTCAACCTAGAACAAAAGAAGAACATTGGCAAATGCCTGGAGCCGCCCCGGTATCCGGCCGGGGCGGCTGGGCGCCGGTGCGGAGGGCCGATTGATTACGCCAGCCGGGGTGGGCATGCGATCCGCGCCCGCACCTGGGGTGAGGCGAGGCAGGTGGCGACGGCCTCGTAGCCGGGAGTGCCGGGGTAGGGGGAGACACGGACCGGTGGGCTGTGATTGGCAGGGCAGAGGATGATCGCCTCGTCGGACCCAACGGCTGCCAGATCCAGAATCGCGCAGGAGCGCGTGAGCATGAAGAGCGGCCGTCCATGCGGCCCGCGGCCGCGCAGATGGGCGATCAAGGCTTGCTGGGTGGCCTGATCCAACCCGTCCTCGATCATGTCGACGACCAGGACCGCGGGACCCTCCGCTTCCAGTTCGGCGACCAGGGCGGCCAGCGCACCAGACATCCGGGCGCCGTCGTCGACGAGCCGGGCCAGGGTCCTGGCGACCCGAGACTTCAATGCCGGATCGGAATCCATGTCTGCCCGGCCGATTGCGCCGTCAGCCGCGATCCGATCGAGCCCGAGGAAGGCCGCATCGGGCAAGACCTCGGCCAGGCGCCGGGCCAGCCGCGTCTTGCCGCTGCCGAGCKGGCCGACAATGTAGGTCAGCGGCAGGATTTCGCGCAGCTCAAACCGTTCGCCGCCCCAGGGCCAGGGCAGATCGAAGGCGACGCCGCGTTCGATTGCGGGCTCCAGCAGGCGCACCAGTTCTCCGGCCGCGGGTGCCTGACCTCTGGCAAGGTCAGTCCGCAGGCTGCGGACCTTCTCCAGCGTTCCTGCGAGCTGACGGGCACGCTCCTCGAGCGAAGCCTGGTGAGCCGCCAGGGCCGGTTCCAGCTCCTGGGCATCGCCTCCAAGCACGCGCGCCACCTGGACGAGGCTCAGCCCAAGCGCGCGCAATGCGGCAATCTCGGCGGCACGAGCCATCTCGGCGGGGCCATAGGCGCGCCACCCGGCCATGGTGCGGACCGGGGCGACCAGTCCGCGCTGCTCGTAGATGCGCAACGCCTTGGCGGAAACACCAAGCCGCCTGGCCGCCTCGGCCGGGTTCAGGAAAGGAGTGCAAGAGCTCACGAATCACCTCGTTACCGGCTGACCGCTGCCCTTATCGGGGCGGTCCCAGGGGCCGGGTCAACAACGCGCTCGCGATGTCTGGCCGCCTCCACGCTCGCGGCATGAGGCCGGAGGCGAGTGTCCGCTCGCCGCCGAGTTCTGATTTCGGGCCGGGGGGCGGTGCCTCTATTCGATGACGATGCGGGGCGCGGCCCGGGTCTTGCCACTCAGGCCCGCCTGAACCTGCCTCGCAATGGCCAGATAGGCCTTGGCATGGGCGCTTTCTGGGTCGCTTGCCACGATCGGCCGGCCGGCGTCCGAGGTCTCGCGGATCGGCATGGCAAGCGGGATCTCGCCAAGGAAGGGCACGCCCAGCCGCTCTGCCTCGTGCCGCGCCCCGCCATGGGCGAAGATGTCGGAGCGGTGGCCGCATTCCGGGCAGACGAAATAGCTCATGTTCTCAACGATACCGAGGATCGGCACCTCGACGCGCTTGAACATGGCGACGCCGCGACGGGCATCGAGCAGAGCCAGATCCTGAGGCGTCGAGACGATCACTGCGCCCGCGAGCGGTGTCTGCTGCGCCATGGTGAGCTGCGCGTCACCCGTGCCGGGCGGCATGTCGACGACCAGCACGTCGAGTTCGCCCCAGGCGACCTCGCGCAACATCTGGGTGATGGCCGAGATCACCATCGGCCCACGCCAGATCATCGGCGTCTCCTCGTCGATCAGGAAGCCGATCGACATGATCTTCAGCCCATAGGCCTCCATCGGTGCCAGCGTCCGGCCGGAGACCAGGCGCGGCTTACCGGTGATGCCGAAGATCTTGGGCACGGAGGGACCGTAGATATCGGCGTCGAGTACGCCGACCTTGAGGCCGAGCATCGCGAGCGCGACCGCGAGATTGGCCGTGGTCGTCGACTTGCCGACGCCGCCCTTGCCGCTGGCCACCGCGATGATCTGCTTCACGCCGGGCACGCCGGCGGCCTTTGGCATCGGCCCGCCGGGACCTGGCTGGCCGTGCGCCTGCTGGCGTGCCTGCGCGGCGGCAGAGGGCGCCGGTCGCGACGGCGCCTTGTCTGCCGTGAGCCCGACCAGAACCTGGGTGACGCCCGGAATACCGCCGACCGCGCTTTCCGCGGCCCTTCGCACGGGTTCCATCGCTTCAGCCTCGGTCGGATCGATGCCGATCGCAAAGATCACCTTGCCGCCGTCGATCAGGATTTCCGCGATACGGCCGGAAGCGCGCAGCGATTGGCCGCTCGCGGGCAGTTTCACCAGCTCGAGCGCGCGCAGAATGTCGGATTCGGTCAGGGCCACGAAGGCGTACTCCGGCTGGCGCGGCGTCAGGCCGCAGCTTTGCGAATGTGGAAGACGAGAAGTTCGCCCTCGGAACGGCTGAGCTCGATTGCGTCGCCCGTCTCGCGCATCAGGTTGGGAATGTCGATCGCCGCCATGGGATCGGTGCACTCGACGACGAACAAGGCTCCGGCGTCGGCGCTCCTCAGCGCCTTGCGCACGCGCAGTGTCGGCAAGGGGCATTTCAAGCCGCGCAGATTGAGGGGGATCGAGATCATGGGCCGAGCCTGTCGAATACGCAGTGCTTCATATGATGGCTTCTTGCGCGGGAGCAACCACCGGCCCTTCGCCGCAGCGGAGCGCGAGAGGCCTTGCTGCCCTGTCGGCATCGCACGGGGCGCGATGATCGCGGGCATGAGCCGTGGCGGTCCCATCCACTTGGCTTGACCGGGGAGGGGGCGTGCCAGATGACAACAGGGTGCCTTTGTGCCCGATCGTGTTTTGGGGGATTCAGCTTTGATGCGTGTGATCGGCCTGGCAGGGTGGAGCGGTGCCGGCAAGACGACCTTGCTGACGCGCCTGATCCCGGAACTTGCACGCCGCGGTGTCTCGGTCTCCACGGTCAAGCACGCGCACCATGGCTTTGACCTCGATAAGCCCGGCAAGGATTCCTACGAACACCGTCAGGCGGGCGCGCATGAGGTGCTGATCTCGTCCGAGCGCCGCTGGGCGCTGATGCATGAACTGCGCGGCGAGCCGGAAGCGCATCTGCCGGATCTGCTCCGGCGACTATCCCCGGTCGATCTGGTGATCATCGAGGGGTTCAAGCGCGAGCCGCATCTCAAGATCGAGGTGCATCGCGCAGCCAACGGCAAGCCGCCGCTGCACCCGGGCGACCCCATGATCGTCGCGATCGCCTGCGACAGCGCATTTCCCGAGGCGGGCTGCCCTGTCGTGGATCTCGACGACATCGGCGCAATCGCAGAGATTGTGCTTTCTTGCGCCGAGCCGCTCACCGCCATTCTGGCTCGCGTGCAGCAACAGGGTTGAGGGCAGAATGGCGCAACTCAGCGAGGATACTTTCGCCTTCGGTGGCCCCTTGATGAGCATCGAGCAAGCGGCTGACCTTGCGGGCCAGCGGATTCGGCCGGTGGAGGGCACGGAGCAGGTCGCCTTGGCCGACGCCGATGGTCGGGTTCTCGCCAGCGATGTCGTGGCCGGCCTCGATCTCCCGCCCTTCGCCAATTCTGCCGTGGATGGCTATGCGGTCCGCTTCGTCGATCTGGCGTCGGCAGGAGAGACCCGCCTCGCGCTCTCAGGCCGGCTTGCCGCCGGCACTGACGCGGCGGGCATTGCAACTGCAGGCGTGGCCGTCCGGGTCTTTACGGGCGCGCCGATACCGGAAGGAGCCGATACCGTCTTCATGCAGGAGGATGTGACAGCGGAAGAAGGCTTCGTCCGTCTGCCCGGAGGCCTCAAACGCGGTGCCAATGCCCGACCGGCCGGCGAGGATATCGCGCGTGGAGAGACCGCCCTGTCGGCAGGCCGGCGCCTGCGGCCGCAGGATCTCGCGCTGCTGGCTGCGCTCGGTCATGCCTCTGTCGACGTTCGCCGCCGGCCGCGTGTCGCGATCTTTTCGACGGGCGATGAGCTGGCGGAGCCGGGCCTGCCCCTGCCGCCGGCCGCGATCTACGACGCCAACCGCGCTGCGCTGCGTGCCATGGTGGCGCGGGCGGGGGCGGATGTGGTCGATCTCGGCATCCTGCGTGACGAGCCGGGCAGCCTGGCTGCGCGCCTGAGCGGCGCGGCCCGGAGTTGCGACCTGATCCTGACTTCCGGCGGCGTCTCGATCGGAGAGGAGGATCACGTCAAGGCGGCGGTCGAACAGGTCGGCGCGCTGGTCTTCTGGCGTATCGGCATCAAGCCGGGCCGGCCGGTGGCCATGGGCGTCATCGAAGGCGTGCCGTTTATTGGCCTGCCGGGAAATCCGGTTGCCGTGTTCGTCACCTTCGCCTTTGTCGCACGCCCGGTCCTGGCACGGCTTGCCGGCTCGGCCCATGTTGCCCCGGTGCCGCTGCCTGTAAGGCTCGGCTTCCCCTATCGGAAGAAGCCCGGGCGGCGTGAGTATGTCGGTGTTTCGCTCGCTCCTGGAGCGGACGGTGTCATGATCGCGTCCAAGCATCCTCTGGACGGGGCCGGGGTCATGACCTCGCTGACGCGCACGCACGGGCTGGTAGAGCTCGCGGAGGACCTGACATACCTCGAGTCCGGAACCCTCGTGCCGTTCCTCGCCTATGATCTCCTGGTCGCGTAGCGCCGGGTTTAGATCATCGGACCGGAAATCGTATCCGGTCCGATGGCCTAGCTTTTCGGGCCAATGCTCAGTCGCGCCGGAAAATGACGCTGGAGAGCCAGCCCAGAAGCAGCGCCATGGCCGCCGTGGCCAGTCCGTAGAGGAGCGGATGGTCATGTGCGCCGGTCGCCAGCCGCTGCTCGATGCCGGTCTTGATCACCTCGAAATTGGTGGTCTGGCGCGCCAGCATGGCGCCGCCTGAATAGAGCGCGATCTCGATCTCGTAGGAGCCGGTCGGTGCGGTGGCGGGCACATCGATCGGCGCGCTGAACAATGTTTCCGACAGGAAGGTGACGCCGCGCTCGTCCTGCGCATAGAGACCCTTGTCTTCGAGGATTCGGATCAGCGCCTGGCGAAAGCGCACAGTGCTCTCCTCATAATAGAGCTCCGGCGGCAAGTTGCGCTGGGTGTTGGCCAGCCCGATCCTGTCGCGCCGCGCCGCATCCTCGTTGACGATCTCGTTCAGGGGCCGGTTGCTCGACACCATCAGGAATATCGGGCGATCGACGAAGCGCCGCTGCGTCCGGTTGATCCAGATCGGCCCGAGCCGTTCCTTCTCGCGGACGATCAGCATGCGCTGTGGCCCACGCACCGTCACCACGATGTCGTAAGGGTCGCCGCGCGCCACCGTCCGCCCGCCGCGTTCGACCAGGCCGAAGACCGTCAGTTGATCGCCGGTATAGTTCGAGGAGATCTGGATCTGATGGCTAGACACGGATGCGATCAGCGTTTCGGCACGCGGGGCAGTGGCCGCGATGGAGGTCAGCAGCAACGCAGCGGCCAGGGACCTGAAGCCCTTCATCGCGCGCTCTCCGGCAGGACTACCGAGAAGGGGTCGCTGGGCGGGATGAACAGCTCGATCGCGAAGCGCAGGCCCACCGACAGGATCAGCAGCGCAAGCAGCAGACGGAAGGAGTCGACATTCAGGTTGCGCGCCGCGCGGCCGCCGAACTGGGCCCCGATCACGCCGCCGACCAGGAGCAGTGCCGCCAGGATCAGGTCGACCGACTGGTTTGTGAGGGCGTGCAGCATGGTTGCGCCCGTCATCGTCACCAGGATCTGGAACAAGGAGGTGCCGACGACGACCGCCGGCGGGATGCGGAAGAAGTAAATCAGCGCCGGCACCAGGATGAAACCACCGCCCACGCCGAGCACGGCGCCGATGAAGCCGATGACGATGGCGAGCGCGGCGATCGGGATGACGCTGGCGTAGAGCTGCGAACTGTGAAAACGCATGCGCCAGGGCAGCTTCATCCATTGCGGATGTGTGCCGGCCTGACGGCGCCGGCGTGCCGGCTTGCCCGCCTTGGCGCGCAGCGCCGAGCGCAGCGCGTCATAGAGCATCAATCCGCCAATGATGGTGAACAGCGTCACATAGGACAGGGTGATGACMAGATCGAGCTGACCGAGCCGGCGCATCGAGTTGAAGAACAGAACGCCGAAAATGGTGCCGATGATGCCCCCGCCGACCAGGACGCTGCCGAGCTTGAGGTCGAGCGCCTTGCGGCGCCAGTAGGTCAGGACGCCGGTCATCGACGAGCCGGCGACCTGGGCGGCCACGGTCGCCACGGCAACTGCCGGAGGGATATCGAGGAAGATCAGAAGAGGGGTCAGCAGGAAGCCACCGCCGACCCCGAACAGGCCGGAGATGAAGCCGACGGCACCGCTCAGACCCAGCACCATCAGGATGCTGATCGGCAGTTCCGCGATCGGGAGATAAATCTGCACCTTTKCCCTCGTGTGCCGGCGCGGCATGAGATTCGGCGCCGGCTCGTCCCAGATTGCACCAATCCGGTTAGGCAAATCCTTATCGTGGACGAAGAAGGTGTTGCGGCCGGATCGGCTGAAGTCGCGATCAACCTCTGATGGCTGCGTAACGCGTCGAAACCATGACAGGCAGGCCAGGGGCCTGCCTGTCATGCATTAGCTGCGAGCTGGCTTTGCGGGCTTCCTGACGGCCGCGCTTGTATTGTCTTCCCAACCCTGTGCCGGTGCCGCAACCTCGTTGGCGCCAGGCTCGAGCACCTTTGCCTTCCAGGAATCGACAGCGAGCTTCGCCGCTGCCAGGTCGTTGGGGTTGAGGCGTCCGGCGACTTCGTCACGCTTGCGGGCCGCATCGTCGTCGCCCTGCTTGGCGGCGATGGCGAACCAGAGATAGGACTGGCTGAGATCGGCTGGCACGCCGAGGCCGCGGCCCAGCAGAACGGCGAGATTGTATTGGCTGTCGCGCACGCCTGCGTCCGCGGCGCGGCGGAACCATTCCGTCGCCGTCGCATAGTCCGCCTTGCCGTCGACGCCCTCGGCATAAAGCACGGCGAGATTGTGCATGGCCTTGGCATTCCCGCGCTCTGCGGCACGGGAGTACCAGACCCGCGCCAGTGCGATGTCGCGCTGGGTGCCCACGCCCTTCTCGAACATGTTGGCCAGTCGGAACTGCGCTGGCGCCAGCCCGGCGACCGCGGCGCGTTCGAACAGGCGCAAGGCCAGTTTCGGATCGCGTGTCGCGTTGCTGCCATCGGCCGCGCGGCTGGCGAGCTCGTAGACGGCACGGGCATCACCTGCCTGGGCGGCCTTGCGCAGGCCTGGCGTTCCAAATCCGGCAGGCAGGTCGCCGAGCCCGGTGACGGCCTGAACCGGGTCGGGCGCGGTCGCTGGCGGCAGCGCGGCGGTTGCCGTCGGTTGGGTGGTCGAGCTGGTGGTTTCGGGAGAGCCGAGAATCGGGGCTGCCGGTCCCGCGAAGGCGGCGGCCGGGCCGAGTTCGACCGGCGAAAGCACCGAGCTCTGATCCTTCGTGGGCTTGGCTGGAGCTTCCGGGGCGGCGGGTTCCGGGGCAGCGACGGCGGGAGCGGAGGCAGGAGTCTGAACGGTTTCGTTGCCGGCGGCCTTCGTCTTCGGGCTTTGCAGTGCGCCGGTGACGACATGGGCGGTGCCCATGGCAAGAACGACAGCGGCCAGCCCGAGCAGGAGCGGGCGGCGACGCTTCTCCATGATCTCCTTGAGCTTGCCGCCCTTGGAGGTGCTGGTGCCGCTGCGCTCGGCTTCCGCCGCGGGCACAGAGGCTGCGGCTTCGGAGGCCGCCTTTGCCGAACGCCGTGCCGCAGCGATCAGGTTCTGGCGGACCGATTGAGGATCCTGGGCTGCCGCGGCCGGAGCGGCCGGTGTGTCCTGGCGCGGCCGGCCCGAGCCCGGTTCGAGCGGCAGGTCATGGGACCTGGCGGCAGGCGCTTCTGCTGCGCGTTCCGCCGGCCGGGTCGTCTCCAGCCGGGCGCCAAAGCGATCCTCGATCGCGGCGCTCATGCTGGCAGGAAGTGCAAGGCCACGCGTCGACGGCATGGTGGAGGGGCGCGCCGCGGCCGCCGGGGCCGGTGCGAGCGCGACCTCCTTCCGCTCGAGGCCGAGCTCGGCTTCGAGGCTGGCGAGGCGCGAGATGATCGTCTCGAGGGTCTGATGGACGGCGCCGATCGCGTCCTGCGTCTCCCGGCCGGAGGCGGCGTTGCTCTCGCGCAGTCCGGAAACCAGGGTGCTCAGCTCAGCAAAGCCTCCCGCCTGAGCGGGGGGCTTGCTCGCCATATCGGCCATGGCGGTGCGTGCGGCACGTTCGGCCGCGGCTGCGGTGTCCTCGCGCACGGTCTGGAGGTGTCGCACGAGGTCCTGCAGCGTGCGCTCGATCCCGGTCTCGGCCGAACGCGTCGCGACGGCCTCGTCGAGCCGGCTGGCGAGGCCGGCGATCTGCTGTTCGAGTGCATCGAAGGAATCGGATTCGGCGCCAGGGCGTCCCGCCTCGTCGATCTTCTCGGCGAGGCTGCGCAACATGTCCTCAACCGGGCGCATGTCGACGCGCGCGACCTGTACGTTGCCGCCGTCATGGACCATCTGGGTCAGGTTGCTGGAGGCTGCGAGACTCTCGATCCGGGCAGCCAACCCTTCGATCTGCTTCATGACTGCTGCCGGGCCGTGATCCGCCAGCGTCTCGATCTGGTGCTGCAGGCTGTCGATCCGGTCCGCGAGCTGGTTCGGCTGCCGATCGGAGACATCCTCGAGCTTGATGATGAGGGCCTCAATCCGGCGCGACAGCTCGTTCGATGCCGGAGAGCCGGAGGCGCCGATCTCGTTGAGCCGCGCGAAGAGTTGCTCGGTCTGAGACGTGATCACCTCGGGGCGCATCACGGGCAGCGAATCGACCTTGTCAGCTAGCGCCTCGACCTGCCGCGACAGCGAAAGCAGCGGGGCGGGATCGCCGAAACGGTCGGTGAGCAGGGCGTCGCGCACGTCCTCGATCGCCTGGGACAGGCCACGCATCGAGAGTGCATCAGGCTGCCCGTCGCGCAGCCGGGCGACTTCGCCCGCCAGAGCCGAAACCTGATGCGAAAGATCGCCGAGGCGGTTATCGCCGGTGCTCGTGGCGAGCAGTTCACGCAATTCTGCGATGTCGCGAAGCACAGGGGTCAGTGCAGCGCGGTCGCTGCCGCGCGCCGCGAGTGCGTCGACCTTGGCGGCGAGATGCGCGAGCTCCAGCTCGAAACGGGCATAGCTCTCGCCGGAATTCTCGCGGGCGAGGCGGGCGACTTCGGTTTCGATCCGCGCCAGAGGCTTCAGGATAGGCTCGATACGGTCGTTCCGGTCCAGCCGCTCCAGCTTCGAACCGAGATCGGCAATCAGCCTTTCCAGTGCGGGCGTTTCGACCTGGCGTGACGCCGCAGCCGGGGAGAGGCGCTCGGACATGAGAGAGGGATGGTCGCCCCTGGCGCCGACCCTCTCGCCCAACGATCGGAGATCCTGCCGCAAGGCCGCGACCCGGCTCTCGCTCAGGCCTGTCCGGCCCGAGGCGGCGGCTTCGGGATCGGTATCCAGCATGCGCTGGCGCGTGCGGATATCCGTCACCGCTGCGGCCAGGCCATCGCGATTCAGGGCCGGGCGGGCGGCGGCAGCCTTGCTCTGGGCATCAACCGCCTTGCGCTCGATCTCGGCAATGCGCTCGCCCATGGTCTTGATCGCGTCGGCGATGACGTTGGTGGCGCGTTCCTGACGCTCGGCGTTACTGCGCTCGCCGCTGACGAGACGGTTCTCGGTCTTCTCGATCCAGCGCGCGATCGAATCCAGGGCGCCGGCCGTCTTGGCGCTCGATTCCCGGGTCATGCGCTCGGCGAGGGCGGCCTGCGACAACGCGGCCTCGATCTGGCCCCGCGACATCTCGGGAGCAAACTGCGGCGCCGCAGCGCTTGCTGCGGCCTGCGAGGAGGTTTCCATCTGCCCTTGGGAGAGCTTGGCGAGGCGCTCGGACAGCGCTGCGATGTCGAGCTGCTCCAGAGGGGCGGCTGTCGGCTCGCTCTCTTCCGCCTCGACGCGAATCTTGTGGTCCAGCCATTCACCCAGGGTCATTCCGGCGCGCCGCGCCGCGGCCTTTGCGGCATCGCGGGTGCGCGGATCAACGCCCTTGACGCTCCAGGGCAAGCTATTGGCCATGATCTCGCTCGCCTAAGGGGACCGGTCTTCAGTCGGGATGCGCAGCCCCCTGGCGCCGCAGCTTCCCCGCGCGAAACAGGCGATCGTGAAGATTCAGTTGCCGCTGACGACGGCCTGGCTCGCAGACCCGACTTTTGGCCGTCACGGTAAACGGACGGTTAATATCCGGGGGCCGGCCGTTAATTTTTTGCAAACGCCCGGACAGGGGCAGCACGAATGCCGGGCTCGTAACCGTAATTTACCCCCAATTGGCCGATATTACCTGACGCTAGGAGATGGGGCGAGCTATTCCCCCTACCCAACGGAACTTCGTCGCCACCGATGCCGGCGGTTCCCTGCGTCCAAACTTTTTAAGGAACTCCATGTCGCGCCACAGCAATGCTATGGCGGCCGGCTCTTCAGATACCGGCCGCACATCGTCGACGCCTACTTCCAGTGAAGCCGACTCGGCTGGTGGTTTCACCATCAGCGACCTTGCCCGCGATTTCGCGGTGACCCTGCGCACGCTTCGCTTCTATGAATCGCGCGGTCTCCTTGCTCCGGCCCGCTCGGGCATGACGCGCATCTATTCCGGCCGCGATCGCTCGCGGCTTGCGCTGATCCTCAAGGGCAAGCAGCTCGGTTTCACGCTGGTTGAAATCCGCGCCATGCTCGCCAATGAGGAAAAGAAGGGCGAGGCCGGCGCAGAGAAGTCGGCTTCGGTCGGCGGGCTGCAGCTCACCCGCGGGCAGATTGCCGAGCAGCTCGAATTGCTGCGCTCGCAGCAGGTCGAGATCGAAGGCGCGATCGCCGAGCTCGAAGCGACGCTTGCGGGCCTCGACAAGGCCTGAGCGCCTCACGGCACGGATTATCGATCATTTGATCGGGATTGACGGCTCCGGACTTGTGTCCGGGGCCGTTTTGTCATGCGCTGCGGATGGGAAACGCGACAGGGTGCGGCAACAAAATGGCCCAGCCCTCTTCACAAGTCACCCATAGATTGTTTATATATAAACTATCTGATGAATGGCTGCCCCGGATCGCATTCTGCAGGCGGCCGCGCTGCGCGAGAGGGAGGACACCATGCCGGTCTACAAGGCGCCCGTCGAAGACACCCTGTTCCTGCTCAACGACGTCTTCAACATCGAACGCTACAACAACCTGCCGGGTTTCGCGGATGCGACGCCCGATGTGGTCGCGGCGGTGCTGGGCGAGGGTGCCAAGCTCTGCGAGGAAGTGCTCCAGCCGTTGAACCATTCCGGCGACCAGGAGGGCTGCAAGCGCAACCCTGACGGATCCGTGACGACGCCAAAGGGCTTCAAGGAGGCGCACAAGGCCTATGCCGAGGGCGGCTGGATCGGACTTGCCATGGATCCCGAATATGGCGGCCAGGGCCTGCCCTATACGCTCGGCGCCGTGATGAACGAATATGCCTCGGCGGCGAACATGGCGTTCTCGATGTATCCCGGCCTGACCATGGGCGCGATCGCCGCACTCTACGTGCACGGCACTGAGGAGCAGAAGCGCACCTATATCCCGAAGATGGTCGAGGGTGTCTGGTCGGGCACGATGAACCTGACGGAGCCGCATTGCGGCACCGATCTCGGCCTGATCAAGACCAAGGCCGTGCCGAATGGCGATGGTTCCTATGCGATCTCCGGCACCAAGATCTTCATCTCGGCCGGCGAGCAGGACATCACCGAGAACATCATCCATCTCGTGCTCGCCCGCATCGAGGGGGCTCCCGCCGGCGTCAAGGGCATCTCGCTCTTCGTGGTGCCGCGCAACGTGGTCGGCGCCGACGGCGCGGTCGGCGAGCGCAACGGCGTCTCCTGCGGCTCGATCGAGCACAAGATGGGCATCCACGGCAATTCGACCTGCGTCATGAACTATGACGGTGCCAGGGGCTGGCTCATCGGCACCGAGAACAAGGGCCTCAACGTCATGTTCGTGATGATGAACGAGGCCCGCCTCGGCGTCGCGATCCAGGGGCTCGCCCAGTCCGAGGTCGCCTATCAGAACGCTGTTGCCTATGCCAAGGACCGCCTCCAGGGACGGGCGCTGACCGGCGCCAAGGAGCCGGACAAGGCTGCCGATCCGATCATCGTCCATCCCGATGTCCGTCGCACGCTGATGTCGATCAAGGCCTTCAACGAGGCTGCGCGCGCCTTCGTGCTGTGGAACGCGCTGAAATCCGATGTCGCCCACCGTTCTGCCGATGCCGCCGAACGCCAGGCCGCCGACGATCAGCTTGGACTGATGACCCCCGTGCTCAAGGGTGTCCTGACCGATGTCGGTTTCGACAACGCGGTGAAGGCCCAGCAGATGTATGGCGGCCATGGCTACATCGCCGAATGGGGCATGGAGCAGTTCGTGCGCGACGCGCGCATCGCCATGATCTACGAGGGCGCCAATGGCGTGCAGGCCATGGACCTGATCGGCCGMAAGCTCGGCCGAGACGG
This sequence comes from Allobosea sp. 05T439, assembly GCF_056396005.1. Classification (NCBI taxonomy): domain Bacteria; kingdom Pseudomonadati; phylum Pseudomonadota; class Alphaproteobacteria; order Hyphomicrobiales; family Alloboseaceae; genus Allobosea; species Allobosea sp. 05T439. Next base: position 244,258 of record NZ_JBFTKP010000006.1, read on the forward strand.
CGGCCGCGCCATCATGGCCTTCTTCAACGAGGTCGGCGGCTTCATCAAGGAACATGGCGAGGACGAGGGGCTGAAGCCGCTGCTCGCTCCCCTGCTGGCCTCGCTCGGTCATCTCCAGCAGGCKACGATGTGGTTCATGAACAACGCCCTCGCCAAGCCTGACAATGCCGGTGCCGGCGCAACCGACTACATGCACCTGCTCGGCCTCGTCTCGCTCGGCTATATGTGGGTGAAGATCGCCAAGGCTGCGCAGGACAAGCTCAAAGCCGGTGCCAATGGCGCGACCGAGCGGATGAACACCAAGCTCGTCACCGCGCGCTTCTTCATGGAGCGCACCCTGCCGGAGACGGCCGCGCATCTGGCACGGATCACGGCCGGCGCCGATTCCACCATGGCGCTCTCGGCAGAGCAGTTCTGAGCAGACCAAAGGTCATGCCCGGGCTTGACCCGGGCATCGCTTGCAGATTGCCTTCGCTTCCAGATGGCCGGGACATGCCCGGCCATGTTGGCGAAGTCCCAACAACGAGCCGCCATTGCGGCGAGCCCCGGGAGGCCTTGATGGCTGACGCATTCATCTACGATCACGTTCGGACGCCGCGCGGCAAGGGCAAGGCCGACGGCTCGCTGCACGAGGTCACGGCGATCGAACTCGGCACGCAGGTGCTGCGTGCGATCAAGGACCGCAACAAGCTCGAGCCCAAGCTGGTCGAGGATGTCGTCTTTGGCTGCGTCGATCCGGTCGGCGAGGCCGGCGCCGATATCGCGCGGACCGTCGCGCTCAAGGCGGGGTACGGCAAGGAAGTGCCGGGCGTGCAGATCAACCGCTTCTGCGCCTCGGGCCTCGACGCGGTGAACCTTGCCGCGGCGCAGGTCATGGCCGGCCAGAAGGAGATGGCGATCGGTGGCGGCGTCGAGAGCATGAGCCGCGTCGGCATGGGCGCCTCGGGCTTCGGCATTGCGGTCGATCCGTCCGTCGCGATCGACACCTATTTCATGCCGCAAGGCGTCTCGGCCGATCTGATCGCCACGAAATACGGCTTCTCGCGTGACGATGTCGACGCCTTTGCCGTGCGCTCGCACAAGAAGGCCGCCGCCGCCTGGGCTGAAGGCCGCTTCAGGAATTCGGTCATCCCGGTCACCGACGTTAACGGGCTGATTCTCCTCGACCGCGACGAGACCATTCGTCCGAATACGGACATGCAGGCCTTGGCAGCGCTCAAGGCATCCTTCGTCCAGATGGGCGAGATGGGTGGTTTCGATGCCGTCGCGACGGCGGCTCACCCCGATGTGGAGTTCGTCAATCACGTGCATCACGCCGGCAATTCCTCCGGTATCGTCGATGGTGCGGCTGCCGTGCTCGTCGGCTCGAAGAAGGGCGGCAAGGCGGCTGGCCTGAAGCCGCGCGCCCGCATCCGGGCCTTCGCCACTGTCGGTTCCGATCTGGCGCTGATGCTGACCGGGCCGGTCGACGTCACGGAGCTGGTTCTGAAAAAGGCCGGCATGACCACAGGGGATATCGACCTGTTCGAGCTGAACGAGGCCTTCTCCTCGGTGGTGCTGCGCTATCAGCAGGCCTTCGACATCGACGACGCCATCCTCAACGTCAATGGCGGCGCCATTGCGATGGGCCATCCGCTCGGCGCCACGGGCGCGATGATCCTCGGCACTGTGCTCGACGAACTCGAGCGCACGAACAAGCAGACCGCACTCGTCACGCTTTGCGTCGCCGCCGGCATGGGCGTCGCGACCATCATCGAACGCGTCTGATCGGCACGAAGGGGAGAGAACCTATGAACCTCACCAATTTCCGCTTCGAGACCGACGCCGACGGCATTGCGACCCTGATCTGGGACATGCCCGGCCGTTCGATGAACGTCATCACCCCCGAGGTCATGGCCGAGTTGAACCAGGTCATCGACCATGTCGTCTCGAGCGAGGCGATCAAGGGCTGCGTCATTACCTCCGGCAAGGAAGCCTTCTCGGGCGGTGCGGACCTGACCATGCTCCAGGGGCTGCGCGACCTCTATGTCGGGCTTGCCAGGGAGAAGGGCGAAGCGGCTGCGATGCAGACCTTCTTCGACGAAAGCCGCAAGCTCTCGCTGCTCTATCGCAAGCTCGAAACCTGCGGGAAGCCGTTCGCAGCCGCCATCCATGGCGTCTGCCTCGGTGGTGCCTTCGAACTTGCGCTCGCCTGCCAGTATCGTGTCGCCTCGGACGATGCCTCAACCCGCGTCGGCCTGCCCGAGATCAAGGTCGGGCTCTTCCCCGGCGCCGGCGGTACGCAGCGTGTCTCGCGCCTGATGCAGACCGGCGACGCGCTGCAGATGATGTTCAAGGGCGAGCAGATCAAGGCGCTGCCGGCCCGAAACAGCGGCCTCGTCCATGCGGCCGTGCCGCGGGATCAGATGCTTCAGAACGCCCGGGAGTGGCTGAAGGCCAATCCGCAGGCCAAGGCGCCCTGGGACGATCCCAAGTTCAAGCTGCCTTCCAACAAGGTCTATTCGCCCGCCGGCATGCAGATCTGGCCACCGGCCAACGCGATCTATCGCCGCGAGACGAATGACAACTACCCGGCCGCACGCGCCATCCTGAGCGCAGTCTATGAGGGCCTGCAGTTGCCGATCGATCTCGGCCTCAGGGTCGAGAGCCGCTATTTCGCAAAAATTCTGCGGACGAAGGAGGCGGCCTCGATGATCCGCACGCTCTTCGTCTCGATGCAGGAGCTGAACAAGGGGGCTCKCCGCCCGGCCGATGTCCCGGCGAGCAGGCTGAAGAAGGTCGGCGTTGTCGGCGCAGGCTTCATGGGCGCGGGCATCGCCTATGTCACCGCCCAGGCAGGCCTGGACGTCATCCTGATCGACCGCGACATCGAGGCGGCCGAGAAGGGCAAGGCCTATTCGCATAAGCTGGTTTCCGACCAGATCATGAAGGGGCGCGCCAAGACGGCCGACCGCGACGCGCTGCTCGGCCGGATCATCGCCTCGGCGGACTATGCCGATCTCAAGGGCTGCGATCTCGTCATCGAGGCCGTGTTCGAGGATCCGAAGGTCAAGGCCGAGGTCATCGCCAAGGTCGAGGCGGTGGTCGGACCAAGGACGATCTTCGGCTCCAATACATCGACGCTTCCGATCACCGGGCTCGCCCAGCACTCGCAGCGCCCGAAGAATTTCATCGGCGTGCATTTCTTCTCGCCGKTCGAGAAGATGCTCCTGGTCGAGATCATCATGGCCAAGAAGACCGGCAAGAAGGCGCTCGCCATGGCGCTCGATTTCGTCCGCGCCATCAGGAAGACGCCGATCGTCGTCAACGACACGCGCGGCTTCTATGCCAACCGCTGTGTCGGCAACTACATCCGCGAAGGCCATCTGATGCTGATGGAGGGCGTGCCCCCGGCGATGATCGAGGCCGCCGGCAAGCAGGCCGGCATGCCGGTCGGTCCGCTGTCCCTCAATGACGAGGTCGCGGTCGATCTCGCCTACAAGGTGCTGAAGGCGACCAAGGCCCAACTCGGCGAACAGGCGGTCGATCCGGCGCAGGAAAGACTGCTCACCGAGATGGTCGAGACGCATGGCCGCCTCGGCCGCAAGAACAGGAAAGGCTTCTACGACTATCCGGAAGCCGGCCCGAAGCGGCTTTGGCCGGGGCTTGCCGAGCTGACGAAGAACCGGCTCGACCCCGAGCTCATCGACATGCAGGAGCTCAAGGAACGCCTGCTCGTCACCCAGGCCCTGGAAGCTGCCCGCACCTATGAGGAAGGTGTCGTGACCGATCCTCGCGAGGCGGATGTCGGCTCGATCATCGGCTTCGGTTTCGCGCCCTATTCGGGCGGCACGCTCTCCTACATCGACAACATGGGCGCGGCCGTCTTCGTGAAGCTCTGCGAGAAGCTCGCCAGGACCCATGGAGAGCGCTTCAGGCCGAACCGGCAGCTCAAGCGCATGGCGAAGACGGGCGAGAGCTACTATGGCAATGCGGAGAAGAAGGCTGCCGCATAATCCCCTGAGGCCACCGCGTGACGATTCGGCCGATCATTGGCTTTCCCGATTCTCGGCTGCGCATGGCAGCCGAGCCGGTGACGCGTTTCGATGCGGTGCTTCGCTCGCTCGCGGCCGATTTGCTGGAAACGATGCGGGCGGCTCCCGGCATCGGCATAACGGCGCCGCATATCGGTCTTCTCCAGCGGCTGGTCGTGCTGGAGCTGTCGCCGGGTGAGGTTCGGACCTATGTGAACCCGGCGATCGCCTGGGCTTCACCTGACATGATCCGCCACCACGAGGGCAGCGTTTCGATGGCGGGGGTTGCAGACGAGATCGAGCGTCATGCCCGCGTCCATGTCACCTATCGGGACCTGGACGGTGCGGAACAGTTCGAAGAGGCAGATGGCCTGCTCGCCGTTTGCCACCAGCACGAGATCGATCAGCTCGACGGCATTTTCTGGGTCGATCGCCTGTCACGCCTGAAGCGCGACAGGCTGATCGCCCGCTACAACAAGCTGCGGCGTGCGTGATCTTGCCGCTCGCCGGCCCTTGGCAGAACCGGAGCCTGGCGCAGCCTCTCGCAGGCGCCTGCGGCAGCCTTTGGGCGGTGATGGGTCGGCCGAACCCCTGACTGGCCCGGAACCGGACACGACGACCGAAACGTGACGATTCGCTCAAGCGCGCGAAACGCGCGCGACATTCCGATTCGCCCTTCGCAAGTGCCTGCTTTTCGCGAGCGCGGCTGCGACGGGGATGGCCGGAATCTGAGAGCAATCCACCGAAAAATGGGTGCTTGCGGACGATGCCGCTGACCGAAATCCCGCCAGATCCGACGCCGCGATGGCCGAGCCTGCAGCCGCTCAGGTGCGTCCCAGCTCCCTCCCGGGAGACGTTCCGGCGGGGCCGCGCGCTCTTCATCAGGGTGTCTACCCCTTCGGTAGGCTGGCCTGCGAAGAAGACGTGGTCGAGACCTCCTGGAGGCAGCACAGCGAGCAGGGCTCCGCGGCAAAGACCTCGAGGCGATCGAACGGAACGGAAGGGGTGTAGTCCGGCTGGTCGGCAGGGGCTTGAACGCCGGGATGATCGGCCTGCCTGCAGGCTTCGCATTGAGCGCCGCCATCTGGCCGGGCCACCCATTACCGGCTTACCTACGCGGCCCTAGTAAAACACGCTTCGGCACGCGACCATGCGCCGGGTCTGCTTGACGAGCCGGCACACGCCGAATGGCATGCAGAATGCTTCGAAATCACGGGGGTTTTCGCCCGGCTGCGAGACGAAGGCTGTCGGCCGCATCCTGTACAATTAAGCTTCTCTCAACCTAACAGCGCAAAGCGGGCTGTAAATTGCGGGCGAGGCGGGGCACCACTGCGCGCCGCGGTCGCCCGGTCGCTTCGACGTTGCGAATGACGTAACGTCGGTTTTGGCGTAGTTTGGATGAAGGGGGGAACAAACTGGACCAAACCCCAATGGTCGAGAGCAGTCAGGATACCGACCGGCTCGCAGACCCGGAGGCTCTCGCTGTCCGTGAGGCCCTTGAACGCATCCTGACATCGGATGCGTTTCGCAGTGCACCGCAGCTCTCCGCATTTCTGAACTTCATCGTGGAGCGCCGCATCGAAGGGCGCAGCTCGGAACTCAAGGGTTACACCATTGCGGTTGAGGCCTTCGGCCGACCGGCAGATTTCGACCCGCAGTCCGACCCCATCGTCAGGGTCGAGGCCGGTCGTCTGCGCAGGGCGCTAGGCCAGTATTATCAGGGCGATGGCGCCGACGACACGATCCGCATTTCCATGCCGGTCGGCGCTTACGTCCCTGTCTTTGAACATCTTGGGGCTGCCGGGATGCCGGCCGAGCCGGCGCAGGAGCGCATGGCGCCCGGCGACGCCAGGGCGGCCCAGCTGCCGGTCCCTGAGCGGCCGAGCAGGCACGGTTTCAGGCTCGGGCACTGGCTCGCCGTGTTAGCGCTGGTCCTCGTGATCGTGCCTCTCGCCACTTGGCACTACCTCCCGCCGCTCGAGACGACACCGCAACCCGACCCGCTGGTGCGCCAGGCTCAACTGATCGAGGAGGCAGCGCGTCGCGCGGGATCGAGCGCGTCGGCTCATTTGCCGATGGTCGTCGTATCGCTGAGCGGCGCGGCCGACGATCCGGAGCTGGCCGGGCTGGTGCAGGCCTTCACGCGGCTCCTGGTCGATGCCCTGGCTCGATTCGACGATCTCGTTACCGTTCGTACGCCGGCCGCCGGCGCGGACCTCTATAGCGGCGCCGACTATGTCTTCGAGATGAATGCGACGCGGCAAGGCGGGGCGACGGAAGGCTTCGGCCGGTTGCGCTCCGTCAAGGACGGTCGTGTGGTCTGGACGACGTCTGCCATCCGGACATTGCCGAAGGGCGAGGACGCTCCGGAATTGCGCGAGATCGCCCGACGGCTCGCAGTCAGGCTTGCCGAGCCCTTCGGCATCATTCACGCCGACTATCGCCAGACGATGACGGCGTCGCCGATGCGCTGTGTCTTCCAGGCGCTGAATATCCGCCGCACCATGCGCGCCGAAGATCACCTGGCCGCCCGCAACTGCCTGGAGGCGGTTCTGGAGCGCGACCCTGCCTTCCATCCCGCCTGGTCGCAGCTCGCCCTGCTGACGGTCGACGAATACACCGCCGGACTCAATCCACTGCCTGGTTCGCCGCTCGATCGCGCCTTGAGCGCCGCGTTGACGGCGGTCAGGCTGGCGCCGTCCAGCGCACGCGCGCAGCAGGCCATGATGGACGTTTACTTCGCACGTGGCGCCTATGAAGATGCCTTCAGGGCGGGCCGGGCCGCGCTCGTCCGCAATCCCTACGATCCCGACATCATGGCCGATCTCGGCGCGCGCTATGTTCAGATCGGTCAGCCTGCGGAAGGCCTGCCGCTGCTGCAGCGGGCTGTGGCATCCAGCAGCGGCCGTCCTGCCTGGTACGATTTCTACGCCTTCCTGGCCGAGCATCTGATGGGCAATGACAAGCTCGCGGATGCGCATGCCGCCATTTTCGTCGCCGATGACAGTCCGCTCAGCTTGCTTGGCCKAGCCCTCCACTTTGCGGGAAAGCATKATGAGCCGGGCGTTTCAGCGGCCCTGCGACGGCTGGCGCAGGCGGCTCCGCTCTTCGCGATCGACGCCAGGCTTTACCTGTCGCGGATGGGGTTCAGCGAAGCCGTCATCGACCGGATCATGTCGGATCTCGGGCCGCGTCGGCTTGAAGCCAGCGGCGTTCACTAAGCGAATTCCCGACCGTCGCCGCTTTTCGTCCATGGCCCTCGCATGCGCGTGAACAGACGGTTAATGTCGGGTAGCAGAGTGATTCGTCGCTTTCATTCCCCAGCAACCTCTTTCGCGCGGTCGTCGCCTTGGCCCCTGTCCGCCTTACCGCCTTGCATCCTCTCGCCAGTGCCGTGACCGGCGTGGCGGCTGGCGCAATCGCGGTTCTCGCCTTGCCGGGAGCGCTGGCCAACGCCGCCGGCCTCCTGCTGGCGGGGGCAGGGTTGGCGGCATCCGCGATCTTCTACGAGCGACGTGTCCTTGCGCAGCGCGAGCAGATCTTCGCGGCGATCGGCGAGGTCAAGGTTCGCCTGGCTACCAATGCCATCAGGCTTGACAGTTTGGCGCAGCGTGTCGAGCAACTGCCGATGAGCGAGGCCGATGCCGCGCCCGCACGTGCTGCGATCAATGAACTGACGGCCGAGGTCGGATTGCTCGGCGACCTGTTGCAGCAAGTCGCAACGACGCTGGCAGATCACGACACGCAACTCTCGGCTGCGCAGGCCCGGCGCAATGCCGAAGCCGCTCCCCCGCCGCCGCCGGCGCCTGCTCCCGAGCTTGCCCGCATTGCGCATCGCGAGGCGCTTGCTGCAGCGCGTGCGGAGGCCATTCAGGCCGAGCAGCTGCGCGCTGCCGATGAACGAGCCGCGATCATCAGCACCGCGCTGGCCGAGGGCAAGGTCGAGGTCCATCTCCAGCCGATCGTGCAGTTGCCGCACCGCCGGACACGTGGCTACGAGGCGCTGGTCCGTCTGCGTCTCGACGAGAGCACCTTGCTGCTCCCCGCCGAATTCCTGGCGATCGTCGAGGAGCGGGGTTTCGGCCCGACGCTCGATGCACTGGTGCTGACACGTACGCTGGCGATCGCGCGCCATCTGGGATCCAAGGACGGCGGCCTGTTCGTGGCCTGTAATTTCAGCGCCGCAACCTGGGCCTCGTCGCAGGCTCTGGTGACCCTCTCCCGTATCCTCGAGAAATATCGCGAGCACGCCGGCCATCTGGTGATCGAGATGCCGCAGCGCGTCTTCCGCGCTCTGGAGCCGACCAGCCTTGGCCTGCTGGGGGCGATGTCCGCCAATGGCGTGCGCTTCGCGCTCGACCATGTCGGCGATCTTCGGTTCGACCCGGCATCGCTGCATGATCGTGGCATTCGCTTCGTGAAAGTGCCGGCCGCCCTGCTGCAGGCTGAAGCCGAGCGTTCCTCGATCGATATCGCCGCCGCCGATCTCGCGGCTCAGCTCGCGCGGGCCTCGATCATCCTCGTCGCCGAGAAGATCGAGGATGATCCGACTGTCGCGGACATGATCGAGCTTGGCGTGACCTATGCCCAGGGGCTGGTGATTTCACCGCCGCGGCCGGTCAAGCCGGAGGTCTTTGCCGATCCCGAGCCGGCGAAACCCGCCGCTCCAGTGCCCGAGCCCGAGCGGCCCGCCGCGCGGATCTCGGCCGAGATTCTGGGCTATCCCACCGTCGGCACATCGCCTGCGGCAGCGCTGCCAGCCCCGCCGAGCGGGCCTGCGCAGAAAGGCCCGGCGCCGGAGCGCCTGCCGTTCCGCGCCGTGCTACGCCGCGCCAGCGCCTGACAAAACCCTATCGCTGCCCGTTGCGACGGCCTAAACCGGCACCGTGCCGCGCTGCCGTCGCGCCGCATAGCCCAACTGGTTTCAGGGGAGTTGACCGCTTTGCAGCCTGCCAAGACCGCGCCCACCGTCGCATTGAGCGGATTCTCGGAAATCACCGACCGGTTCGATCTCTGCCTGTGCGATATCTGGGGTGTCGTTCACAACGGCGTGGCAGCTCATCAGGACGCCTGCGATGCGCTGGTTGCGATGCGGGAACGCGGTGTTTCCGTCGTGCTGGTGACCAACGCTCCCCGTCCCCGCCGTGAAATCGAGGTCCAGCTCGCGCGTTTTGCCGTGCCGGAGGCTGCCTATGATGCGATCGTGACCTCCGGCGATGTCTGCCGGGCGCTGATCGAGGAACGGTCCGGCGAGCCGGTCTTCATGCTCGGCCCTGACCGCGACCTGCCCCTGATCGCCGGGCTGGATGCGCCGCGCGTCTCACCCGCGGACGCGCGCTACGTGCTCTGCACGGGATTGTTCGACGACGAGACCGAGACGGCCGAGACCTATGCCGGCCTCTTTGCCGATCTCGTCGCACGGGATCTCGTGATGATCTGCGCCAATCCCGATCTGGTGGTCGATCGCGGTGGCAAGATCGTGCCCTGCGCCGGCTCGCTCGCGCTGGCGTACGAGCAGATCGGCGGCAGGGTGATCTATGCCGGCAAGCCGCATCGCCCGATCTACGAAATGGCGCTGCATATCGCCGAAGCGCGGCGTGGCAAGCCCGTTCCGCCAGACCGGATTTGCGCAATTGGTGATGCCATTCGAACCGACATCGCCGGGGCGAACGCCTTCGGCGCGGCGAGCGTCATGGTGCTGGCGGGCATTCACGCCCAGGATCTTGTCGAGAAATCGTGGGAAGAGCGCCACGGCTGGTTCGCAGGGCAGCATGCCCGCCCGGATTACGCGATTCCGCAGCTCGTCTGGTGACGTTCGGCCACGCTCAGGCGTGGCAGACCGCTTCCATCTTGACCTTCAGGGTCTGGGCGTTGAACGGCTTGACGATATAGTTGTTCACGCCGGCCTTCTTGGCGGCGATGACGTTCTCGGTCTTGGATTCGGCCGTGACCATGATGAACGGCGTCGTCGCGAGGGCATCTTCCTCGCGCACGCGCTGGAGCAGCTCGAAGCCGGTCATCGGCTCCATGTTCCAGTCGGAGATGACGAGGCCGTATTTCTTGTCGCGCATCTTGGCGATGGCGGTCGAGCCGTCCGACGCATCGTCGACATTCTCGAATCCGAGCTGCTTGAGCAGGTTCCGAATGATCCGGACCATCGTCTGGTAGTCGTCGACCACGAGGATGGGCATGGACGGATCGAGAGCCATTCTGGTGCTCCAAGCGTAACGACTGCAGCGCGGGGCAATACCCGCGCGCGGACCGCCTTCAGTGAGTGGCGACCATGCCGGGAGTGATAGGGCACTGGCGTTTCGAAGCGGTTAATTTGAACGAAAACTGACGTACGGGAAGTATCGCTCCGGCCGCGGCACCAAAGTCGCATGGCCGAGGCGCCGGGGCTGTGGCATTCTATGTTGCGCCGCAACAAGGGCGGCGCATCGAAATTGCATGGGCAGCCGGACCAATGAACGCAGTCTCCTATCAGGTTCATGCTTTCGAAGACCTCGCGATCGGCCAAAGCGAAAGCCTGATGCGCACGGTGATGGAGCGGGATGTCTCGCTCTTCGCCGATCTCTCGGGGGACGCCAATCCGATCCATCTTTGCGAGCGCTACGCGGCGGGCACGAAGTTCGGCCAGCGCATCGCGCACGGGATGCTGACCGCGAGCCTCGTGTCCGCGCTGCTCGGCACGAAATTGCCAGGGCCGGGCGCCGTCTACCTGTCGCAGACGCTCACCTTCCTCGCTCCAGTCAAGATCGGAGATGTCGTCACGGCGCGGGTCGAAGTGGTCGAACTCGTTGCCGAGCGTCGGCGCGCGCGCCTGTTCTGCGACTGTGTCGTCGACGGCAAGGCCGTGCTCGAGGGAGAGGCCTGGGTCGCCTTGCCGCCGGCAAAGCCAAAGGGCTGAAGCAGGGGGCTTGCGTCCGGTGTCCTTGACGCTGCTGGCCTGAACCGCCATTGACTGCCGCGCGCGGGCGTGCCCCGCCGAGGCGGAACCCTTCGTGCCATGACCCGTCCTGCCGCCGCGCCTTCTTCAGGCCGGCCTCATGTTTTCGTCCTCGATGGCGACAGCCCGGTTCCGGACAGCTTGCGCGGAGCGGTGCTGGCGCTGGGCAATTTCGACGGTGTCCATCGCGGCCATGCCGAACTCGCTCATGTCGCGGTCGCCATGGCGGCCAAGCAGGGCCGCGAGGCTGCCGCTTTCACCTTCGAGCCGCATCCCCGATCGGTCTTCAGCCCCGAGCAGCCGGTCTTTCGGCTGACGCCGCCCGACGTCAAGGGGGAGCTGCTCGCCCAGGCCGGGCTGAAGCAAAGCTTCGTGTTGCCCTTCGATCGCGCCATTGCGGCCGTGAGCGCCGAGAGTTTCGTCGATGACCTGCTGCTCGAGCGGCTCGGCGTCGGGGGGCTCGTCTGCGGCTACGACTTCCATTTCGGCAAGGGCCGCGMCGGCTCGCCCGAGATGCTGCAGGCGAGGGCGGGCGCGCGCGGTGTCCCGGTCACGGTGGTCCCGCCCTATTCCTGGGCGGGGGAGCCGGTCTCCTCGACCTTGATCCGCACCGCGCTGGAAGCCGGAGATGTCGGCCGCGCAGCGGAGTTCCTTGGGCGGCCCTGGTTCGTGCGCGGCGAGATCGCCCATGGCGACAAGCGTGGGCGCGACCTCGGTTACCCCACCGCCAACATGCATCTCGCCCGTGATTGCCGCCTGAAATTCGGCATCTATGCCGTCAGGATGAAGGTCGACGGCATCTGGCGCGACGGCGTGGCGAGCTTCGGCAGTCGCCCGACCTTCGATGACGGTGCGCCGCGGCTCGAGACCTTCCTCTTCGATTTCGCAGGCGATCTCTATGGCAAGATCGTCGATGTCGCACTGATCGCCTGGCTGCGGGGCGAGGAAAAATTCGACTCGCTCGAAGCCCTCATCATGCAGATGGACAAGGACAGTGCCCGGGCCCGCGCCATTCTGGCGCAAACACCGCCCTTCCTTCCTTAACCTGCCCCTGTTAGAAGCCGTTCATGCTCGCTCATTGCGCCCAGATCATAGAATTGCTCCGGCGAATTACGGGCCCGGCTGACGCTGCCCTGCGCTGATCGCAGGCGTCCGCGCAAGCCGGGATGACCGCCGCTTTCCCTTGTCCTTAAGGACCGGTGACGCGCCAGCCATGCATGGCCCGCCAGTCCAGCTGCCCGAGCCGGATCATGAACGACCAATCCAATTCCGCCCCATCGAAAAGCGTTGATTATTCGCAGACGCTGTTCCTGCCTCAGACCGAATTCCCGATGCGCGCCGGCTTGCCGCAACGCGAGCCGGAACTGCTCGCCCGCTGGCAGACGATCGAGCTCTATCGCAAGCTGCGCGAGAGCGCGAAGGGCCGCGACCGGTTCATCCTGCATGATGGCCCGCCCTATGCGAACGGCCATCTCCATATCGGCCATGCGCTCAACAAGGTGCTGAAGGACCTCGTCGTCCGCTCGCAGCAGATGCTCGGCCATGATGCCAACTATGTCCCGGGCTGGGATTGTCACGGCCTGCCGATCGAGTGGAAGATCGAGGAGCAATACCGGGCCAAGGGCCTGAACAAGGACGATGTGCCGGTCGTTGAATTCCGCAAGGAATGCCGTGCCTTTGCCGAGCACTGGGTCAACGTTCAGCGCGAGGAGTTCAAACGCCTCGGTGTCGAGGGCGACTGGGCCGATCCCTACCTGACCATGGCGTTCCCGGCCGAGGCGCAGATCGCCCGCGAGATCATGAAGTTCGCCGAAACGGGCCAGCTCTATCGCGGCTCCAAGCCGGTGATGTGGTCGGTGGTCGAGAAGACCGCGCTGGCCGAGGCGGAGGTCGAGTACGAGGAGCATACGAGCGATACGGTGTTCGTGGCCTTTCCCGTCGCGTCGGGAGCGGATGCTCTGGCCGGCGCCTCGGTCGTGATCTGGACGACGACCCCCTGGACGATCCCAGGCAACAGGGCGATCTCCTTCCACCACAAGATCGCCTATGGGCTCTATCGGGTGACCGCGGCGGCCGAGGGCAACTGGGCGAAGGTCGGCGCGACCTATGTGCTGGCGAAGGCTCTCGCCGAGAGCGTGTTCAAGGCGGCCAAGGTCGACGCCTTCGAACTGGTGCGCGATGTCGATGCCGCCGAGCTGAATGGCCTGACCGCCGCCCATCCGCTGCGCGGCCACGGCTACGATTTCGATGTGCCGTTGCTCGACGGTGACCATGTCACCGACGATGCCGGTACGGGCTTCGTCCACACCGCTCCCGGCCATGGTCGCGAGGATTTCGATATCTGGATGGCGAGTGGCCGCAAGCTCGCCGAGCGCGGAATCGATACGCATATCCCCTACACCGTGGATGCCGATGGTCGCTTCACCAAGGATGCGCCGGGCTTCGAGGGCCGGCAGGTCATCACCGACAAGGGCGAGAAGGGCGACGCCAACGACGCCGTGATCAAGGCGCTGGCGGCGAGCGGCACCATCATCGCGCGCGGCCGGTTGAAGCATCAGTACCCGCATAGCTGGCGCTCGAAGAAGCCGGTCATCTTCCGCAACACGCCGCAATGGTTCATCGCCATGGACAAGCCGCTCGGCGAAGCGCTGGGTGGCCCCGATGTCCCGTCCACGCCGGGTGGCAATGTCGATACGTTGCGCAACCGCGCTCTGAGGGCGATCAAGGAAACCGAATGGGTTCCCGCGGCTGGCGAGAACCGCATCACCGGCATGATCGCCAACCGCCCTGACTGGGTTGTCTCGCGCCAGCGCGCCTGGGGCGTGCCGATCACCGTCTTCGTCGAGAAGGACAGCGGCACGATCCTCGTCGATCCGAGGGTCAACGCTGCCATCGCCGATGCCTTCGAGAGCGAGGGGGCCGATGCCTGGTTCACCGATGTCGACGGCGCGCGCTTCCTGAAGCCCTTCGGCTACGAGCCGCAGATGTATGAGCGCGTCACCGACGTGCTCGATGTCTGGTTTGATTCAGGCTCGACCCACGCCTTCACGCTGGAGAAGCGGCCGGACCTGCGGGCTCGCCGGCGCGGCGAGGGCGGCAATGACCGGGTGATGTATCTGGAAGGGTCTGACCAGCACCGCGGCTGGTTCCATTCTAGCCTGCTCGAAAGCTGCGGCACGCGCGGCCGGGCGCCCTATGACATCGTGCTGACCCACGGCTTCTGTCTCGACGAGAAGGGCGAGAAGATGTCGAAGTCGAAGGGCAATGTCACGGCGCCGCAGGACGTCATCAAGGAATCCGGCGCCGACATCCTGCGCCTCTGGGTCGCGGCGGCGGACTATTCCGACGATCTGCGCATCGGCAAGGAAATCCTCAAGACCTTCGTCGAGACCTACCGCAAGCTGCGCAACACCATGCGCTGGATGCTCGGCACGCTCGCGCATTTCAGCGAGGACATCCGCGTCGCCTCGCCTGCGTCGATGCCCGAGCTCGAGCGTTTGATGCTGCACCGCCTTGCGGAGCTCGGGCCGCAGGTCGAGGAGGCCTATCGGACCTATGATTACAAGCGGGTCGTGACGCTGCTCTCGCAGTTCATGAACACGGAGCTGTCCGCMTTCTATTTCGACGTCCGCAAGGACGCGCTCTATTGCGACCCGCTCTCGAGCCATGTCCGCAAGAGTGCGCTGACAGTGGTCGACCATCTCCTGCGCTGTCTCGCAACCTGGCTGGCGCCGATCCTGGTCTTCACCACCGAGGAAGCCTGGCTCGAGCGCTATCCGGAGCAGAAGGCGCTGGGTGGCTCCGTGCATCTCGAAGCCTTTGCCGAGGCTCCGCAGAGCTGGCTCGATCCGGAGCTGGCCGAGCGCTGGAGCAAGATCCGCCGCGTTCGGCGTGTCGTCACCGGCGCACTCGAACTGGAACGTGCGGCCAAGCGCATCGGCTCGTCGCTCGAAGCCGCGCCGGAGGTTCACATCGCCGATCCCGACCTGCTGGCGGCGCTGTCGGGGGTCGATCTCGCCGAGATCTGCATCACGTCGGGTGTCAAGATTGTTGCGGGCGAGGGGCCCGAGGATGGCTTCCGGCTTCCGGAGGTGCCCGGCGTCGCGGTCGTCCCGGTCCGGGCCAGCGGCGTGAAATGCGCCCGTTCCTGGAAGTATTTCGATTCGGCGACCGCCGAGCGCGACCATCCCGATGTCACTCCGCGCGACGCCAGGGCCTTGCGGGAGCTCGGCAAGGCGGCCGGGCGATGACGTCGCTGCGCCGCTTCGGGATCTGGATCGTCGCGCTGGTCTTCGTGCTGGACCAGGCGTTGAAGCTCTGGCTGGTCTTCGGTTTGCATCTCGGTGAAACCGGTCCCTATGACCTAACGTCCTTCATGACCATCGTGCTGGCCTGGAACCGCGGCATTTCCTATGGGCTGTTCCAGCAGGAGGGGAATCTCGGGCCMTGGCTGCTGGTGCTGCTTTCCGTCGTCGCGGCGATCTGGCTTAGCCGCTGGATGTGGCGGGCAACGGACCGGCTGACGGTCGCAAGTCTCGCACTCATCGTCGGCGGCGCGCTTGGTAACGGCGTCGACCGGGCTGTGTACGGTGCCGTCGTCGACTTCGTTCACCTGCATTATGGCAGCTTCAGTTGGTACATCTTCAACATTGCCGATGCGGCTATCGTTGTCGGTGTGCTCGGTCTCCTGTATGAGTCCTTCCGCCCTGACGCCTCAAAGTCTGCACAGGCTTGAGGCGCGTCGCCATGCTTTTGCCCTTCCCTTGGTGCAACACGGCGAAACACGGACAGGAACGCAGGTTCCTTCACGGAGGTTTTGAGATGGCCAATCGCGCTCGCGCAATCCGCATCCTGCTCGCTGGGAGCATGATCGCGGCCGCGCTTCCCGCCTCGGCTCAGGAAGGCATGTTTTTCCAGAACGCCATGCGGACCTTTGGACTGATGCCGGGGGAGGGGCCCGATATCGAGTATCGCCAGCGCCCGCCGCTGGTGGTGCCGCCGTCTTCCGCCTTGCCGCGTCCGCAAGATCCGGCCTCGCAGCGTACGGCTGCATGGCCGAATGATCCCGATGTTGCAGCCCGCCGTGCGGACGCCAAGGACGCCCTGATTCCGGCGACCGAGCGCGAGAAATACAAGCTGAACCAGACCCCGCTGCTCAGCCAGCAGGAACTGCGTCGCGGTCGCGTGACCGGCGGACAGGTTCAGGCACCACCGGAAACCCAGAGCAAGACCTTCGAGGAGAATATTGGCCCGATCCGTGCCGGTCGTGAATTGGCGGCGCGCCAGGCTGCCACCGACACCTCGAACCTGGTTCATGGCCAGGAGCCGCAGCGCCGCTTGCTGAGCGATCCGCCGACCGGCTACCGCAAGCCGGCTGGTACGGCGCCGCTCGGACCCGGTCGGGGCGGGCCGCGTGAAGACACCAACAGCACGGGCCAGAAGGAATTCGTGCAGGGTCTGCCGTCGCCGAGCACGCCCTGACCCTTCGCTGAAAAACCGTGATGGCGAGCGCCGCGCGCTGGCGCGGCGCGTAATCGCGCCTATATCGAAGGTCACTCCTGCCGCGAAGGTGCCACCCTGAAATGACGGTTCATACTCCGACTGCACGCTTGTCGGTTCCAGTCGAAGCCTTCAGGCTCGCCAACGGGCTTGACGTCGTGGTCGTCCCGGACAGGCGCGCGCCGGTCGTCACTCATATGGTCTGGTACCGCAACGGCTCGGCCGATGATCCGGCCGGCAAGTCCGGCATCGCGCATTTTCTCGAGCACCTGATGTTCAAGGGCACGGCGCGCTGGCCGGCCGGCGAGTTCTCCAAGATCGTCGCGGGCTATGGCGGCCAGGAGAACGCCTTCACCTCCTTCGATTACACCGCCTATTTCCAGCGCGTGCCGAAGGAACATCTGCGCGCCATGATGGACTACGAGGCGGACCGGATGACCGGGCTCGCCTTCGATGAGAGCGTGGTCGCGCCCGAGCGCGATGTCGTGCTCGAAGAGCGACGCATGCGCGTCGATGCCGACCCGGCTGCACAGCTGGGGGAGGAGTTCTCTTCCGCGCTCTTCGTGCATCATCCCTATGGCACGCCGATCATCGGCTGGGAGCACGAGATCGAGGGCCTGACGCGCGACGACGCCTTCACCTACTATCAGCGCTTCTACACGCCGGAGAACGCGATCCTGGTCGTCGCCGGCGACACCGATCTCGACGAGGTGCGCACGCTTGCCGAGGCGACCTATGGCCAGATCGCGCCGCGTGGACAGGCCCCGGTGCGCAAGCGCCCGGCCGAGCCCGCTCCGCGCGCAGCGCGCCGGGTCTCGCTCAGCGACCCGCGTGTGCGCCAGCCGTCCCTGCGGCGGGGCTGGCTCACGCCGACCTATCTCAGCGGCGATCGCAGCGAGGCATTCGCGCTCGAACTGGTGGCCGATATCCTCGGCGGCGGCACCACGTCGCGGCTTTATCGCCAGCTTTGCGTCGAGCAGGAGCTCGCGGCCGGTGCCAGCGCCTATTTCATGGGCTCGATGGTCGATCGCGCTGCCTTTCAGATGTCGACCAGCCCACGCCCGGGCATCGACATGGCTGCGCTCGAAGCTGGCCTGGATGCGGCGCTCGCGACCTTCCTTGCCGATGGGCCGAGCGAGATCGAGTTGAGCCGCGCCCGCACGCGGCTGGTGGCGGAGACCATCTTCGCCCGGGACAGCCAATCTTCGCTCGCTCGTATCTTCGGTGCCTCGCTGGCCGTCGGCGAAACCGTCGAGGACGTCCTGGCCTGGCCGGAACGGATCGAAGCCGTGACGCGCGAGGCCGTCATCGAGGCCGCGCGCCGCTATCTGCGGCCCGACCGTTCGGTCACCGGGCTGCTCTTGCCGGCAGCTTGAGTCCGCGCCCCCTTTCTCATGCGGGTGGGATGACATCGTCCCACCGTCAGGAAGCGACATGAACGCGCCCATCCCCACCCCGGGTTCCACGCTTGCCGGCCCCTCGGTGGCGGTCCAGCAGGTCCGCTCGACCTCCGGTATCGAGGCCTGGCTGGTCGAGGAGCACAGCCTGCCGTTGATCGCGATCGATTTCGCCTTCGACGGTGGCGCGACACGCGATCCCGACAATGCCGCCGGCAGCGCCTACCTCGTCTCGGGTCTGCTCGATGAGGGGGCCGGCGATCTCGACGCGGAAGCGTTCCACGGCCGGCTTGCCGACCACGCCATCAGCCTCGGCTTCGATGCCCGTCGCGACGATTTCCACGGCCATTTGCAGACCCTGTCGCGCCATCGCGACGAGGCGTTCTCGCTGCTGGCTTTGGCGCTGAACGCGCCGCGCTTCGATGCTGATGCCGTGGAGCGCGTGAAGTCGCAGGTCGTCGCTGGCCTGCAGCGTCAGGCGCAGAATCCGGAGACGCTCTGCCGCAATGCACTCTATGCGGCGGCCTATCCCGGTCACGCCTATGGCCGTCCGGAGAAGGGCGATATCGACAGCGTCTCGCGCACGGAGCCCGCCGGATTGAAGGCGCTCTCGCGCGAGTTGCTGACCCGCGCCGGCCTCAAGATCGTCGTGGTCGGTGACATCACGGCGGAAGAACTGGCGCAGCGGCTCGATCAGCTCTTTGCCGCGCTCCCGATCGGCACGGCTCGACCGGTCCCGACCGACCCCGTTCCCGTGCAGGGGCTTGGCGAGACGCATGTCATCGATCTCGATGTGCCGCAGACCGTGCTGCGCTTCGTCGGCCCGGGCCTGATGCGCCGCGATCCGGATTTCATCACCGCCAGCGTGTTGAACCATATCCTGGGTGGCTCCGCTTTCACCTCGCGCCTGTTCCTTGAAGTGCGCGAGAAGCGCGGCCTTGCCTATGGCGTGTCGTCGAGCCTGCTGCCGCTGCGCGAGAGCGCGATGCTGGTCGGCGGCACTGCGACGCGCAACGATCGCGCGGCCGAATCGCTTGCCGTCATTCGCGAGGAGATGATGAAGCTTGCCTCCGAGGGGCCGACCGAGCACGAGGTCGAAGAGGCCAAGCGCTACATCATCGGCTCGTATCCCCTGCGCTTCGATACCTCGCCGAAGATCGCTGCCGAGCTGCTGGGCCTGGCGGTGAACGGCTTCGGCCCGGAATTCCTCGCMGAGCGCAACCAGCTCTTCGCCGCCGTGACGCTCGCCGACATCAAGCGCGTTGCGCAACGGCTCTTCGGCGACCCGCGCCTGCTGGTGCAGGCCGTCGGCCGGCCGGTCGGCCTCGTTTGACGGCGCGCCGCCCACCCGCTTTTCCACCGACCCCATACGGATACCAGGCCATGCTGCAGCAACGCTTCGACCTCGCGCTCGAATCCGGTGTCGGCGCCGGTGGCATCCCCGATGCTGCCTTCGAGAAGGCATTGGCCGCTCTCGCGCCCGCGCTGGCGCGGCTGAAGGGCGAGGCGGACGCGAAGTCGCTGCCCCTGCTGGGATTGCCGGCCGATACGGCCGATCTGGCACCGGTCCATGCTGCCGCAAAACGCCTGCGCGAAGGCGCGACCGATATCCTGATCCTCGGCACGGGCGGCTCCAGCCTCGGTGGCCAGACGCTGGCCCAGCTCGCCGGCTCCGGCATTGCCGGCCTGTCGAGCTTCGCGCCCACGCCGCGCGTGCATTTCATCGACAATCTCGATCCTGAGACATTTGCCTCCCTGCTCACGAAACTGCCGCTCAAGTCGACCAGGTTCGTGGCCATCTCCAAATCAGGCGGCACCGGAGAAACCCTGCTGCAGAGCATCGCGGCGATCACCGCGCTGCGCGCCGCCGGTATCCCCGATGGTGAGATTGGCCGGCACTTCCAGGGGCTCTCCGAGCCGGCCAAGCCCGGCAAGCTGCACCCGCTGCGTGCCCTGCTGGAGCCGTTCGGTACGCCCTTCCTCGACCATCATACCGGCGTGGGTGGGCGCTACTCGGTCCTGACCAATTGCGGTCTGCTGCCGGCCGCGATCCTCGGCCTCGATATCGAAGCCCTGCGCAACGGTGCGGCAAAGGCACTTGCTCCCCTGCTGGCGGGCAAGGGCGTCCGCGAGGTCCCGGCTGCGCTGGGTGCGGCCCTGCACCTCGCCGCCATGCGCTCTGGCAAGGGCATCGCAGTGCTGATGCCCTATGCCGACAAGCTCGCCCTGTTGACGCGCTGGTGGGTCCAGCTCTGGGCCGAGAGCCTCGGCAAGGACGGACAGGGCACCCAGCCGGTCGCGGCGCTCGGGCCCGTCGACCAGCATTCGCAGCAGCAACTCTATCTCGCCGGGCCGAAGGACAAGTTCTTCACCGTTCTGACCCTCAGCACCAAGGGCAGGGGCCCGGGGATCGATGCTGCTCTGGCGAAGAAGATCGGCGAGGACGGTTTCGCCGGCAAGACGATCGGCGATCTCGTCGCGGCGCAGGGCGTCGCCATGATCGATACCTTCGCCAAGAACGGCCGCGCGGTGCGCCGCCTCCATGTCGATCATGTCGACGAGACGGTGCATGGCGAGATCCTGATGCACTTCATGCTGGAAACGATCCTGACGGGCTACGCCATGGGCGTCGATCCGTTCGATCAGCCGGCGGTCGAAGAGGCGAAACTCCTCGCCAAGCGCTATCTTGCCGAAGGGCGCGGCTGACGATTCGGGTTTCCGCGCTCGCTCCCTTTTTGCCGGGCTCAGCATGACCGTTCGCCGTCTCGATCCCATCCTGGTCGATCGCATCGCCGCCGGCGAGGTGATCGAACGGCCGGCTGCTGCCGTGAAGGAGTTGGTCGAGAACGCCATCGATGCCGGTGCGCGCGCGATCGCCGTGACCATTGCGGCCGGCGGCCGCGAGCTGATCCGCGTCGTCGATGACGGCTCCGGCATGTCGCCCGAGGATCTGGCGCTGTCGGTCGAGCGCCACGCCACCTCGAAGCTGCCGGATGGCGATCTCTTCGCGATCCAGTCTCTCGGTTTCCGCGGCGAGGCGCTGCCGTCGATCGGCTCGGTGGCGCGGCTTGCGATCACCACGCGCCAACGCGAGGCTTCGCAGGGCCACGGCCTCGTCGTCGAGGCCGGTGAGAAGGGCGTGGTTCGTCCGGCCGCTGCTGCGCCCGGCACGCGCATCGAGGTCAGCGATCTGTTCATCTTCACCCCGGCCCGCCTCAAGTTCCTGAAGAGCGATCGGGCGGAGGCGCAGGCCGTCTCCGAGATGTTGCGGCGACATGCCATCGCCCATCCGACCATCCGCTTCTCCCTCGAAGGTGACCATGTCACCGGCTTCGACTGGCCAGCCGAGGCGATCGGCGAGGAAGGGCTGCTGCGCCGGTTGTCGCGGGCGCTCGGCCGTGATTTTCCCGAGAATGCGCTGCGGCTCGACGTGGCGCGCGAGGGCATTCGGGTCATCGGTTTCGCCGGGCTGCCCACCTTCCATCGAGGGACCTCGGCCGGCGTGCATCTGGCGGTCAATGGCCGGCCGGTGCGGGACAAGCTGCTGCTGTCGGCGGTGCGCGGCGCCTATGCCGATGTGGTGCCCTCCGACCGGCACCCGATGCTGTTTCTCGATGTGATCTGCGATCCGCGCTTCGTCGACGTCAACGTCCATCCGGCCAAGAGCGAAGTCCGCTTCCGCGATCCGGCCCTGGTCCGCGGCCTCGTGGTATCCGGCCTGAAGGCCGCCTTGGCCGAGGCCGGGCACCGCGCCACGACGACAGGTGGCGCCCGGACGCTGGAAGCCTTCCGCGCGGTCTTCTCTGGGGCCGGGCAGCAGCCGTCAGTGCAGCGTCCAATGCTGCCGTCCGCACCTGCCTGGGCGTCGCCATCGGCCGGGTTCGGCGAGGCGCGGCAGGCCGATTTCACGGGTTTCGTGACGCCATCGGCCGATGCGCGAGCCCATGTCGCCGAGCCGGCGCAGGATGCCCTCGACCGCCCGCTTGGCGCCGCGCGGGCGCAGGTCCATGAAACCTATATCCTCGCCCAGACACGTGACGGCATGGTCATCGTCGACCAGCACGCGGCGCATGAGCGGTTGGTCTATGAACGGCTGAAGGCCGAGAGGGCCAGGACGGGTATTGCCCGCCAGGCTCTGCTGCTGCCGGAAGTGGTCGAGCTCGATCCGGTCGACGCCGACCGCCTGATCGCTGTCGCCGGTGACCTTGCTTCGCTCGGCCTGACCATCGAATCCTTTGGATCCGGTGCCGTGCTGGTGCGCGAGGCGCCGAGCGCGTTGGCTGGCGGCAATCTGCAGAAGCTAGTTCGCGACGTCGCCGATACGCTCGCCGAGCATGGCGATTCAGGGTCGCTCGAACGGCGCCTCGACCATGTGCTGGCGACGATGGCCTGCCACAACTCGGTGCGTGCCGGCCGGCGCCTGCGGCCCGAGGAGATGGATGCGCTCCTGCGCGAGATGGAAGTCACGCCCAATTCCGGCCAGTGCAACCATGGCCGCCCGACCTATGTCGAGCTCAAGCTGAACGATATCGAGAAGCTGTTCGGGCGGCGGTGAAGCCCTCAGGGCGCCCGCAGGATCCAGACCTGGGTTTCACCATAGTCGCGTCGCTCCAGCTCCTCGAAGTCGCCGGGCAGGGCGATCTCGACCCCCGCCGCTTCCTCAAGCACGATCAGCGCACCAGCGGCCAGCCAGCCGCCATCGCGTGCCGAGATGAGCGCCTTCTCGCCAAGATTCTTGCGATAGGGCGGATCGCAAAAGACGAGCTGGAAAGGCGCCATCGGCCCGATCGGGCCGAGCTTGGTCGCATCGCGGCGGAAGATACGGCTCAGGCCGGCGAGCCCGAGCGTCATCTGGTTCTCGCGGATCAGGCCGCGTGCCTCGGTGCCGTCATCGACCAGCAGTGCAAAGCCGGCACCGCGCGAGAGCGCTTCGAACGCCATCGCGCCGGTTCCGGCGAAGAGATCGAGCACGCGCGCGCCCTCGACCACGTCGTCATAGGCATGGGCGAGCACGTTGAAGAGCGATTCGCGCAACCGGTCGGAGGTCGGGCGGATCGTGCCGATACCCGGCTTGGGGCCGGCCAGGGGCCGGCCGCCGAAGCGGCCGCCGACGATTCTCATCAGGCGCTACTCTCAGTCACGCTTGCCGCGGCCGCCGCCACCGGGACGCGGTCCCTTGCCGCCGGGCTTGCCGCCAAAGGGACGTCCGCCGCCGGGCTTGCCGCCAGCGCCGCGCCCGTGCGGGCGGTCGCCGGACGGTCTGCCGCCGCTTGGCCTGTCGCCGAAGCTGCGACCGCGCGGACGGTCATCGCCCTGACGCTCGGCAAAAGGTCGGGCGGGTCGCTCGCGTCCCTCACGAGGGGCGCGCTCAGGGCGTTCGCCGCGTGGCGCGCGCTCCTGCCATGGACGCTCGTCGCTGCGATCCTGTCCGCCGGCCCCCTCATCGCGTGGACGGCGCTGAGGCCGGTCACCAAGGCCGCGAGGTGACGCGCCGCGCTCCTGCGGGCGCGCTCCGCGGGCTCCCGGCCCGGTACGCTCGGCACGAGCCGGGCGGGCGGGCGCTTCTTCTCGTGCCGGCGCGCTGACGCGCTCGACCAGCACGCGGCGTCCCTTCGGATCGGCAATCGCCTTGTCGCGTTTGCGTTCGATCTGGCCGGTCGCCTCGCGGGCCTGCCGCGCCTCCTTCGGATCGGCGCCACGCCTTGGGGCCGAGCGGCGCTCACGTTGCGGCTCGGCCTCCTCATCGCGCCAGACGGTGCGCTTCCAAGGCTTCTCGCTGCGGGTGTCCTGCGAAACCGGACGTCCACTGCCGCGCGCCCCACGCTCCTCGCCACCCTCGCGGCGGCGCGGGCGATCCTCGCCCGCAGGCGCGCGCTTGGGCGCCGCCGGCAGCTCATCGCGGCGCGGTGCCTCGAAATCGACGCCGGCCTTGGCCATTAGCTCTTCGCCGAGCTGGTCCTTGATCACGCGGGAGCGGATCTCGTCGATCTCACCCTCCGGCAGATCGCCGAGCTGGAACGGCCCGAAGGAGACCCGGATCAGCCGGTTCACGGCAAGGCCGAGATGCTCGAGGACGGTCTTGACCTCGCGGTTCTTGCCCTCTCTCAGGTCGACCACGAGCCAGGTGTTCGAGCCCTGCTCGCGTTCGAAACGTGCCAGGACGGGCCCGTAGCTGATGCCGTCGATGGTGACGCCATCGCGCAGTGTGTCGAGCTTGTCCTGCGTGATGCTGCCGAAGGCGCGCACACGATAGCGCCGGAGCCAGCCGGTTTCCGGCAGCTCGAGCACGCGTGCCAGTCCGCCGTCATTGGTCAGCAGCAGCAACCCCTCGGTGTTGATGTCGAGGCGGCCGATCGAGAGAACGCGCGGCAGGTCCTCGGGCAGGGCCTCGAATACGGTCGGGCGGCCTTCGGGATCATGGTTCGTCGTCACCAGCCCGCGCGGCTTGTGATAGAGCCAGAGCCGAGTGCGCTCGCGCGCCGGCAATGGCTCGCCATCGACGAGGATCACGTCGCTCGGTCCGACATCGAGTGCCGGGCTTTCGATCACCTTGCCGTTCACGCTGACGCGGCCTTCGGCGATCATCGCCTCGCAATCGCGGCGCGAGGCGACGCCGGCGCGCGCCATCACCTTGGCGATGCGCTCCGGCTCGATCGAGGGCAGGAGGACTGCGCCCGGTGCCTGGGGCTCGGCATCCTCGCGGCGCGGACGATGAACCCGGTCGTCGCCGCGCGGACGGTCGTGCCGCTCGGCGCGTGGCCTGTCGAAGCGCGGTGCGCCAGCATCCCGGTCGCCGAAGCTCCTGCCGCGGGGGGCCGCACCTTCGCGGGGCGGACGGCTCGTGCTGCGCTCGCCCTCGGAGCGGGCTCGGAACGGCCTTTCACCACCCTCGCGCGGTGGGCGCGGGGCGTCGTCGCGTCGGCCAGCCGGCTTGTCGAAGCGCCGGGCGGGGCGTTCGCCGCCTTCGGATGTCCTGTGGGAAGGGCGATCATCTCCCGAGCGACCACGAAACGGGGCGCGTTCGCCTTCGGTCCTGCTGCGGAACGGTCTTTCGCCGCCCTCGCGCGGCGGGCGCGGGGCGTCGTCGCGTCGGCCGGCCGGCTTGTCGAAGCGCCGGGCGGGGCGTTCGCCGCCTTCGGATGTCCTGTGCGAAGGGCGATCATCTCCCGAACGCGCACGAAACGGAGCGCGTTCGCCCTCGGTCCTGCTGCGGAACGGCCGTTCGCCGCCCTCGCGCGGCGGGCGCGGTGCGCCGTCACGCTGGCCTGCGGGCCTGTCGAAGCGACGGGCGGGGCGTTCGCCCTCGCTCCCGGCATCGCGGCGCGGCCTGTCATCGCCCGAACGGCCACGGAATGGCGGGCGATCTCCGCCCGAAGGTGGGCGGCCGCGTGACGGGCCACGGCCTTTGCCGTCGCCTCCGCCAAACCCGCCGCCTTTGCCGCCAGCTCCACCGCCCTTGCGTGGACCACGGCTTTTCTGGTTGTTGTCGTCGCTCATCATCGCTCCTGCACAGCCGGCGCTTGTAGCAGAGCGTATCATGCCTCGCGAGCGCCAAAGCAGAGGTTTCATGCTGCAATCGAAGCGTGCCGAGCTGGAGGGGATGGATCTCGCCCTCGCGGAGGCCCGGGCGGCAGGTGCCAGGGGCGAGGTGCCGGTCGGAGCCGTGGTCGTCAGGGACGGAACCATCCTGGCCAGTGCCGGCAACCGCACGCTCGAGCTGAAGGATCCGACCGCACACGCCGAGATGCTGGCCTTGCGGCGCGCCTGCGAAGAAATCGGCAGCGAACGGCTGATCGGCTGCGATCTCTACGTCACGCTCGAACCCTGCCCGATGTGCGCTGCCGCGATTTCCTTCGCCCGGATCAGGCGGCTCTATTTCGGCGCCTCCGATCCCAAGGGAGGCGCGGTCGAGAACGGTGTCAGGCTTTATGCCAGCCCGACATGCCACCATGCGCCGGATGTCTATGGCGGCATCGCTGAAAGCGAGGCGGCGGATCTGTTGCGCGGGTTCTTCAAGGCGCGGCGTTAGGGGGGATTATGCGCTCGTCCCGCCCTGGGGATTGCGGATGCATCCAGCGTCGCTACGGTTCCGCTCCCGACAAATGAACATCGCGAGGCGCAATGTCCTTTCAGGCCTATCTCGACACCATCAAGCAGAAAACCGGCAAGGGGCCTGAGGAGCTGCAGGCGCTTGCCGACGCGAAGGGCCTCTCGGAAGCGGGCAGGCTCAGGCCGGGCGTCAAGGCAGGGCAGGTCGTGGATTGGCTGAAATCGGATTTCGATCTCGGCCATGGCCACGCCATGGCGATCTATGCCCTGCTCACGGGCAAGAAGAAGCCGGGTGATTGAGCTAACGCGCTGCTTCCGCAATCAGCCAGTCGCGAACCGCGTGCACAAGCGCCTCCTTGGAGCGGCTCGGCAGGGTCACCACGGAATACGTCAGTCCCTGTAGCGTTGGGCCGAATGGCTGGATGAGCCGGCCTGCATCGAGTTCCTCCCTCACGAGCGCCAGGCTGAGCAGCGCCGCTCCCTGGCCGGCGACTGCAGCCTGGATCGCCTGGCTTTCATCGGTGAAGCGCAAGGCCGATTTCGCATCGGGCCGCATATCTGTCCGCTCGAACCAGATCGGCCAGGTCGGATGATCGGGATCTGCGCTGCGCCATTCGAAATGGATGAGCGGCACCTTCGCGAGATCGGCGGGCTGGTGGACGTCCAGCACCGGATTGACCACCGGGGCGAACCGGTCTGCGATGAGTTGGCGCGCGTCGAGATTGGGATAGCTGCCATGGCCATATCGGATCGCCAGGTCGACCTGGCCCGAGTGCAGATCGACAACATCGTCTGATGCGTGCAGCCGCAGATCGACGCCGGGGTGGGCTTTCTGGAAGCCGGCGACGCGCGGCACCAGCCATTTCGCAGAGAAGGCTACGGTCGCCGAGATCGTGATGACCGGCCGTTTCCGCTCTGACCGAATGCGCTCGATCGCTGCGGCGAAGGCGTCGAAGCCATCGCGCAGCACGAGATAGAGCGCCCGGCCTTGTTCGGTCAGACTGACACGCCGCGTCTGGCGGTCGAACAGGCGCACATCGAGGTGCTCCTCGAGCGTCCGGATCTGGTGGCTGACCGCAGTGGCCGTGACCAGCAGCTCGGAGGCGGCTCGTTTGAAGCTGCCATGACGCGCCGCAGCTTCGAATGCCCGCAGCGAGGATAAGGGCGGCAGGCGTCGCATCACGGAGGTCCAATGATTGAGCTCACAACTTGCCTGATTATGAGTGAGTTTGATTCAGTTATCGAGTGAGGATTTCGCGTTTGTTGTCCTGGGCGTGAACGCACACATTCATCTCATCGCCGGACGGGCACACCGATTGGATGAATGAAATTCATCTCGCGACGCGGCCAGTCCATTCACAGATGAGATGAAAAGATGTTCGAGCAAGTTGTCACGCGGCCCGACCCCTACGAGCCGTATCTGTTGTCGCAGGCCATCAAGGTCGGCAACCTTCTCTTCGTATCGGGCCAGGCCGGCTATGATGACGAGGGCAAGGTCGTGGAGGGCGGATTCCTAGCCCAGGGCGAGCAGGCCTTCTCCAATTTGCGGCGTGCCCTCGAAGCGGGCGGTGCCAGCCTGAAGGATGTCGTCAAGGTGACGATTTTCGTCACCGACATGCAGGCTCAGTTCAAGGACGTGGTCGAGCTTCGCCGCAGGTTCTGGAGCGCGCCTTATCCCGCCGACACGATCGCTGAGGTCAAGGGCCTCTACGATTCCAGGGTGATGATCGAGATCGAGGCGATTGCGGCAGTGCCAGGGGAGGGCCGGTAAGATGACTGGCAACCCCGCTTCCGGCCTGCCTCGCCAGAGGGCGGAGGAGAGTCTCTTCTCCCCCGTCCGGATCGGCAGGCTCGCTCTATCCAACCGGCTTGTCGTTGCGCCCATGACGCGCGTGAGTGCAACCGTCGATGGCCGTGCCACCGAAGGTATGGCCGCCTATTACCGTTCATTCGCGGAAGGCGGCTTCGGCCTGATCGTGACGGAGGGCATCTACACCGACAAGGCATTCTCGCAGGGCTACCAGTACCAGCCCGGCCTCGCTGATGCCGAACAGGTCGAGGCGTGGCGACAGGTCGTCAGCACGGTTCATGACGCAGGCGGGCGGATTGTTGCGCAGCTGATGCACGCCGGAGCCCTGGCGCAAGGCAACATCCATCGGGACCATAGCATCGGCCCTTCCGCCCTGCGTCCCAAGGGCGAGCAAATGGCGTTCTATCGCGGCAATGGCCCCTACCGCATTCCTCGTGCGATGTCGGAGGTGGATCTCGGTGAAGCGGTGGCAGGCTTTGCCAGCGCGGCCGCGCTCGCAAGGGAGACTGGCTTCGACGGTGTCGAGATCCACGGAGCCAACGGCTACCTCCTCGACCAGTTCCTGACCGAGGGCATCAATCGACGCCAGGATCGCTATGGCGGGAGCATTGCGGGCCGCCTTCAGCTCCTCGTCGAAGTTGCCGAAGCCGTTCGCTCGGCCGTGGGAGCGGATCATGTCGTCGGCATGCGAATCTCGCAGGCCAAGGTGAATGACTTCCTCCACAAATGGGTCGGAGGTGTCCGCGAAGCGGAGATGGTGTTCAGCGCATTGGGCACGCTTCCCCTCGACTACATCCATACGACCGAATTCGAGGGGTGGCGCCCGGCCTTCGGCGATACCGGGCCAAGTCTGGCGGCCTTGGCGCGGATGCATGCCCGGCTTCCGGTTCTGGCGAATGGGTCGCTGCACGATCCGCAACGTGCTGCGGCCATGATCGAGGGCGACGAGGCGGACTTCGTGTCGCTCGGGCGTGGCGCGCTGACCCATGCCGACTGGCCGACGCGTTTCCGCGAGGGGCGGGCGCTGGAGCCGTTCGACAAATGCATCCTGTCGCCGATCGCGGATCTGGCGAACGCCGAACGGCGCCGTTCAGCGCTGCTCGACTTTGCAAGCTGAGGGCGCGCCCAAACGAATTGGCGCCGTACCCCCAAGGTGCTGGCAGGACGTTCAGGCGAGCGTCCTGATCACCAGATAGCATCCCAGCATCAGCAGCCCCGCGAAGAAGCTGAGCTTGAAGGTGGCCGCGGAGATGCGCGTGCGGATCGCCTGGCCGACCGACATGCCGGCAAGCGCAGGCAGCAGCGCCAGCAGCGAGGATTGCGCCACGCCGACATCCAGGGCGCCTGCTCCGATCAGGCCGACCGACAAGGCCAGCGTCGAAATGATGAAGGAGACGCCCAGCGCCTGCACCAGCTCGTCCTTGTCCAGGCCGAGCGCCTGCAGATAGGGCACGGCCGGCAATACGAAGACACCGGTCGCAGCGGTGGCGATGCCCGTCGTGATGCCGATGACGGGGCCGAGCCAACCCTCAGCACTGGAAGGGACGCGCAGCTTCGCCGCCTTCAGCCCGACCAGTGCATAGAGCACCAGCGCACAGCCGAGCCAGAAGGTGGCCGAGCCGCCCTTGCTCTGTTGCAGCAACCCGGCGCCCGCCCAAGTCCCCGCGCAGATGCCGGCAAGCATCGGCCAGAGCCTGATCATGATCGCCTTCAGCCCCGGGCCGGTTGCGACCTGCCAGCTGTTGGTGACGATATTGGGCACGACGAGCAACGCCGCGGCCTGCGCCGGTGCCATCACCACGCCGAGGATGCCGACTGCGATGGTCGGGAGGCCGAGCCCTATGACGCCCTTGACGAAGCCGGCCAGAAGAAAGGTGGCGGCGATGAAGAGGATGAGATCTGCGTTTTCCATGAGGCTGTTTGTGGCAGTGTCGATGCGGACTGTCGCGCCCGAACGCTACGGTGGGGAGCGTACTGTTCCAGGTTGCCTCGGCTGAGCAAGGGAGCAAGATGGCTGCATGAGCACGCATGGCCCCTATCTCGCCGAGATCGCCCATCTGATGGGGGATCCAGCCCGCGCCAACATGCTGCACGCCCTGATGGACGGGCGCGCGCTGACCGCCAAGGAACTCGCCTATATTGCCGGCGTCGCGCCGCAGACGGCGAGCGGCCATCTCGCCCGCCTGATGGCGGGCGGCCTGCTCGCGGTCGCCGTCCAGGGGCGCCACCGCTATTACAGGCTCGCCGGGCCTGAGGTCGCCACGGCGCTCGAAGGGCTGATGGTCCTCGCCGGAAGCCAGCCCTCCAGTCGCCGCTTGCCGTCCCGGGTCGGCGCCGACCTCAGCCGGGCCCGCACCTGCTACGATCATTTCGCCGGGCGCCTCGGCATCGGCCTGCATGATGCGCTGGTCGCGGGCGGGCACCTGACGGTTGCCGATGGCGGCTACGGCCTGGCGACATCGGGGGAAGGCGTTTTCGCGGCGCTCGGCATCGACATCGCTCAGGCGGCCAGGAGCCGGCGCGCGTCGTTGCGGCCATGCCTCGACTGGAGCGAGCGCCGTCCGCATCTGGCGGGAAGCCTGGCCGCAGCCCTCGCATGCCGCTGCTTCGAGACGGGCTGGGTCCTGCGCAAGAAGGACAGTCGTGCCGTAATCCTGACCGATGAGGGGCGTGACGCGTTGATCTCGGTATTGCCGGGTTTTCGCTGCGACGAACCGGAGGCGCTCAGCCCTGCCGGAGTGCCTGAGACAGCCTTCGCTTGACCTCGTCCTTGAGCGGCTCGGAGGCGTCGAGGATGGCTTGCGCCCGGAAGAAGTCGAGCCCGCCATAGCCGTCGATGCCGGCCCTGATCAGGATATCTGGCGGGTGGCGCTCGATCATGCGCTGTACGATGGTGCGCGTCAGGATTTGCGAGACGCCGACCATCGCTTCGAGCGGCTCGGGCACGCGCGTGTCGCTGATCGTTGCCGGCGCGCTGGTGTCGACCGCCACGACGATGCGCCCCGGCGCCAGCAACCTGTCATAGGGCAGGGGGTTGATCGCTCCGCCATCGATCAGCACGCGGCCGCCGAGCACCACCGGGCGTACGAGACCCGGAATAGCCAGCGAGGCGGCGACGGCCGGCGTCAGCGGCCCGCTCGTCAACGAGACCTCTGCATGGAGATGGTAGTCGGTCGCAATCGCGGCGAAGGGAAATCTGAGCTCCTCGAACCGGTCGGGCACGGCTTGCGGCCAGAACAGGTCGAGCAGCCGCTCGCCGTCGATCAGCACGGGATTGCCGAGCCCGCGCATGAGATCGGTGAATTTGCCGACGCGGGCGTCGAGCAGCCGCGCGATCACCTTGGCCCGGTCACGGAATGTCAGTGACACATGCTCCCGCAGCTCGCTGCCAGAGAGGCCGGCCGCATAGGCCGCGCCGATGATCGCCCCGATCGAGCAACCGACGATGAGGCCGGGCCTCACGCCGAGTTCGTCCAGCGCCTCCAGTACCGCGATATGGCTCAGGCCCCGTGCCCCTCCGGCCCCAAGCACGAGCGCGAGCCTGGGCTCGGCGCTGTCGGATCGTTGCTCGGCAGGCGTCGTGAAGCTTGGCATGGTGCGATGCTGCGGCCTGAACCCTGCTCAGGCAACCGAGCCAGCAAGGAACGGCTTCAAGGCCTCCAGCGTTGCTGCAGGGTTTTCCTCCGGCAGGAAATGGCCGCTGATGATCGCTTTCCCCTCGGCCTTGGGCGCGAAGGTCGAGCGCCAGATCGCGAGCGGGCTTTCGCCCTTGGCGGGTATTCCGGCTTCGCCCCAGAGTGCCAGCACCGGGCAGAGGATGGTCTTTCCCGCCGCGAGATCGGCCCTGTCCTGGGCGAGATCCGTGGTGGCGCCAGCGCGATAGTCCTCGCAGGCCGCATGGATGCGATGCGGGTCGTCGAATGATTCCCCATAGGATCGGAGCGCGAGCGGGTTGAATACGTCGAGCGCCTTGGCCCGTGTCCAGCTCGCGATCGTATGATCGAGCCAGGCCTGGGGATTGGCCTTGATCAGGTTTTCCGGCACGGGTTCGGGCTGGGCCAGGAAGGTCCAGTGATAGACCTGCATGGCGCGGGCGGCGTCCATGCCGTCCCACATCGAGAGCGTCGGCAGGATGTCGAGCACGGCAAGCCGCTCGACCCTGCCGGGATGGTCGAGAGCGAGGCGATAGGCGACACGCGCGCCGCGGTCATGGCCGATCACGGCAAAGCGGATATGGCCGAGCGCTTCCATGACGGCGACGACGTCCTCGCCCATGGCGCGCTTGGTGTAGGTCTCCTTGCCGCCATCGCCATGGGGAGCCGCCGACCAGCCATAGCCGCGCAAGTCCAGGCAGACGACACGATGGGTCTTCGCCAGTTCGGGCGCGATCTTGTGCCATTCGGCGTGGGTCTGCGGGAAACCGTGAATGAGCACGAGCGGCGGCCCTTCACCGCCGGAACGCGCAAAGATCTTGCCGACGGGCCCGTCGACCCAATGGGCTGTGAAGCCGGGAAAGAGTGAATCGAGATTGCTCATGGAGGAGCGCTCCTGGCGTAACCGCTGGCCTGATATCAGTCTGGCTGAAATCCTAACCCCCGACGAGCGCGGATGTTCAGCCTTCCTGCTCCCGTTTGACCGCCTGCCATCCGATGTCGCGGCGGCAGAACCCCTCCGGCCAGTCGATCGCGTCGACGGCGGCATAGGCGCGTTGCTGGGCCTCGCTGACAGTCTTGCCGAGGCCAACGACATTGAGCACGCGACCACCATCGGCAACGATGTCGGTCCCGGACTGCTTCGTCCCGGCATGGAAGACGAGGACATTGTCCATAGCCTCGGCCTTCTCGATGCCGCGAATGATGCTGCCCTTCTCGGGCGTGGCGGGATAACCCCGCGCCGCCAGAACGACGGTCAGCGCGGCTTCGTCCAGCCAGCGCAGGTCGAACGAGCTGAGCACACCGTCGCAGGCGGCGAGGAAGGCCGGCACGATATCGCTCTTCAGGCGCGGCATCAGCACCTCGCATTCCGGGTCGCCGAAGCGGACATTGTACTCGATCAGCTTCGGCCCCTGCGCCGTGATCATCAATCCGGCGAAAAGCACGCCCTTGAACGGTGCGCCCCGCTTCTGCATTCCCGCGAGCGTCGGTGCGATGATCTCCGCCATGACCCGGTCTTCCAGGGCCTTGGTCATCACCGGGGCGGGCGAATAGGCGCCCATGCCGCCGGTATTCGGGCCGGTGTCGCCGTCGCCGACGCGCTTATGGTCCTGAGCCGAGGCAAGCGGCAGGGCATGGCTACCGTCGCAGAGTGCGAAGAAACTCGCCTCCTCGCCGATMATCCATTCCTCGATCACCACCTCGGCGCCTGCTGCGCCGAAGCCGCCCGAGAACATCATCTCGATGGCGGCATCGGCCTCGTCGAGGGTCTGTGCMATCACCACGCCCTTGCCGGCGGCGAGCCCGTCGGCCTTGATCACGATCGGCGCGCCCTGAGCCCTGACATAGGCCTTGGCCGATGCTGCATCCCCGAAGCGTCCGAAGGCGGCCGTCGGGATGTTGAACTCGGCACAGAGTTCCTTGGTGAAGCCTTTCGAGCCCTCGAGCTGGGCTGCCGTCTTCGAGGGGCCGAAGGTCTTGATGCCGGCCGCGACGAGATCATCGGCGATGCCGGCGACGAGCGGCCCTTCCGGCCCGACCACGACGAGGTCGACCTTCTCCCGCTTGCAGAAGGCGACGATTGCGGCGTGATCGGCGATGTCGAGCGCGACGTTCTCGCCGCATTGCGCGGTGCCGGGATTGCCGGGTGCGACAAGGAGCCGGTCGCAGAGCGGCGAGCCGGATATCGCCCAGGCGAGCGCATGTTCGCGTCCGCCGGAACCGATCAGAAGGATGTTCATCGCGCCGTCTCCGCTTGCTCCGCGCGCAATAGCCTTCGCAGCGGCGCGGGGCAACGCTTCTGCTCCGTCGCTGCGACCGTTATGGTCGCGCAATGGATATCGAATCGCCCGACACCAAGCCCTCCAATGCGCCGGAATGGTCGGTTTCCGACCTGTCTGGTGCGCTCAAACGTACGCTGGAGGACGCCTTCGGCTTTGTCAGGGTGCGTGGCGAGATTTCGGGCTATCGCGGCCCGGTCGCCTCGGGCCATGTCTATTTCTCGCTGAAGGACCAGAACGCCAAGATCGACGCGGTGATCTGGAAGGGCGTCTTCGGGCGGTTGAAGACACGGCCTCAGGAAGGGCTGGAGGTCATCGCCACCGGCAAGATCACCACCTTCCCCGGCAAATCGAGCTACCAGATCGTCATCGATTCGCTCGAGCCGGCCGGTGTCGGCGCGCTGATGGCGTTGCTTGAGGAGCGTCGCAAGAGGCTCGCTGCCGAAGGCCTGTTCGACGAGGGGCGCAAGCAGCTCATTCCCTATCTGCCGCGCGTCGTCGGCGTGGTGACCTCGCCGACCGGTGCTGTCATCCGCGACATCCTGCACCGTCTCGAGGACCGCTTTCCTCGCCATGTCCTGGTCTGGCCGGTCCGCGTCCAGGGCGAGACCAGTGCGGCCGAGGTGGCGGCCGCCATTGCCGGTTTCAACGCATTGCCGGAAGGCGGACGAATCCCGCGCCCCGACGTGATCATCGTCGCGCGCGGTGGCGGTTCGCTCGAGGATCTGATGGGCTTCAACGAGGAGGTCGTGGTGCGCGCCGCTGCCGCCTCGCTGATCCCGCTCGTCTCGGCAGTCGGCCACGAAACCGACTGGACCCTGATCGACCACGCCGCCGACCTGCGTGCGCCGACTCCGACCGGCGCCGCCGAGAAGGTCGTGCCGGTCCGCGCCGATCTGATGGCGCTGATCGCCGATCTCTCCCGTCGGCAGGCGGGGGCGATGCGCCGTCTCTCGGATCGCCGTCGCAGCGATCTGCGTGCGCTTGCGCGGGCCTTGCCGGGGCCGGAGGCTGTCCTTTCCGGCCCGCGGCAGCGGCTCGATCTGGCCGCGGCGCGTCTTGCTCCGGCATTGGCGCGCAACGCGCGGGCTTACGAGCAACGGCTTGCAGCTTTGTCGCAGAGGCTCGTGCGGCAATCTCCATCAGTCCGGCTCGCGACCTATGTGGCAAGGCTTGATGGGCTCTCAAGCCGCCTGCGGGCTGGGCGGGATGCTTTGCTCAGGGCAGAACGGCTGCGCCTCCAACGGGCGCATGAGCGCACCGACGAGCTGTCGCTGAGGGCGAGCCGCGCCTTTGTCCAGGGTCTGGGGCGCCGTCGCGACAGGCTCGAATCGGCCTGGAGCCTGGTCCGCTCGCTGGGCCCCCAGGCTGTTCTGGCGCGTGGCTATGCGCTGGTGCGCGATGGTTCGGGAGCGCTCGTTCGCGGCGTGGAGCAGGCAAAGCCCGGCCTGGCGCTCAGCGTTCAGGTCAGCGACGGCAGCTTCGATGTCACCGTCACCGCGGGCGGGGAAGGGCTGTCGCCACGGCCGGCTCGTGCGCCGCGCCGGGACGTTCCGCGCAGCGGGCAGGGCGACCTCTTCTAGGTGTGTAGTCCCGAAATCTGATGGTGCATCATCGATCCTGAGTCGTCAGGAGGAGGATGCATTATGGGAAGCGTTCTTCATGGCAGCGCCCGCACGACGGCGCGTGTTCGAGCCGAGCTCCAAGGGTCGAAAGAGAGCAGCCGGGCCCTT